>CAZSPO010000260.1:0-5539 GCA_964608775.1 uncultured Chthoniobacterales bacterium
GGGGCTGCTGCGGCACGACGCCCGACCATATTGCCCGCATTCGGGAGGTGGTCGGAGCCTGTCCGCCGCGACAACCGGCCACTCCTGCGCGGACGCTGCGGTTGAGCGGGTTGGAGCCGTTTGTGGCCCGTCCGGAGATCCCGTTTATTAACATTGGCGAACGGACCAACGTCACGGGTTCGCCCAAGTTCGCCAAGCTCATTCTCGCCGATAATTTTGATGAGGCGTTGGCCGTGGCGAAACAGCAGGTCGAAGCCGGGGCGCAGATCATCGATATTAACATGGACGAAGGGATGTTAGATGGGGTGGCGGCCATGACCCGTTTTCTAAACCTCATCGCTGCCGAGCCGGACATCTCGAAGGTGCCGATCATGATCGACTCTTCGAAATGGGAGGTCATCGAGGCCGGGCTCCGCTGTGTGCAGGGCAAGTGCGTGGTCAATTCTATCTCGATGAAGGAAGGGGAGGATAAATTCCGCGAACAAGCCCGTTTGGTGCGGCGCTACGGGGCGGCGGTCATTGTGATGGCCTTCGATGAGGAGGGGCAGGCGGACAGTTACGAACGGCGCATCGCCATTTGTGAACGGGCTTACCGGATTCTCGTCGATGAGACCGGGTTTCCGCCCGAGGACATTATTTTTGATCCGAACGTGCTGACTGTGGCGACCGGGATTGATGAGCATGCGAACTATGCCGTCGATTTCATCCGGGCGACTGAATGGATCAAGACCCATCTGCCCGAGGCACGGGTGAGCGGAGGCATTAGTAACATTTCCTTTTCTTTCCGGGGCAACAATCCGGTGCGCGAAGCGATGCACAGCGCCTTTCTCTACCATGGCATCCGGGCGGGGCTCGACATGGGCATTGTCAATGCCGGCCAATTAGCGGTTTACGAAGAGATCGAACCGGAGTTGCGCGAGTTAGTGGAGGATGTCCTGCTCAACCGGCGGGCCGACGCCACCGAGCGGTTGGTGACCTTTGCTGAGACGGTGAAGGCGGCCGGGAAAACAGAGAAAAAAGATGAGGCTTGGCGGCAGGAACCCGTCGAGCAACGGCTCCAGCACGCGTTGATCAAAGGCGTGGTCGATCACATCGAGGCGGACACCGAGGAAGCTCGACTGAAGTATCCGAAGCCGCTCCATGTGATCGAAGGGCCGCTGATGGATGGGATGAAGGTCGTAGGCGACCTTTTTGGGGAAGGAAAAATGTTTCTGCCCCAAGTCGTCAAATCGGCCCGGGTCATGAAACGGGCGGTGGCCCATCTCACCCCGTTCATGGAAGCCGAACGGGCCGCGAACCCGGAGGCCAAAGCCCAGGGCAAGGTGCTCATGGCGACGGTAAAGGGCGATGTCCATGATATTGGCAAAAACATCGTCGGCGTGGTGTTGGCTTGTAACAATTTCGAGGTCATCGATATCGGCGTGATGCAGCCGTGTGAAAAAATCCTGGCTGCCGCTCAGGAGCACGGCGTCGATATCATCGGCTTGAGCGGGCTCATCACTCCGTCGCTCGACGAGATGATTCATGTGGCAAAGGAAATGAATCGGTCCGGTTTTACCGTGCCGCTTCTGATCGGCGGGGCGACGACTAGCAAAGCCCACACGGCCGTCAAGATTTCAGAGCATTATCAACATCCCGTAGTCCATGTCGTGGATGCATCGCGGGCCGTGGGCGTCGTGAGTTCACTTTTGAGCGACGAGCAATCCGATGCGTTTGACCGGCAGAACCGGGAAGACCAGGAGCGGTTGCGGGAGGAATACGCGACAAAACTTGGGACCAAGACCCTCATCCCGATCGAGGTCGCCCGGGAAAATCGTTTCGCCCCAGATTGGAGTTCCGCCGTGCTAGAACGCCCCCAAACGCTCGGGGTCCACGAGCTTCGCGACTTCGATTTGCCAACGCTCGCGGGTTATATCGATTGGTCGCCCTTCTTTCACACCTGGGAATTGCGCGGGCGTTATCCGGCGATCTTTGAAGATCCGTTCGTGGGGGAACAAGCCCAGGAGCTGTTTGCTGACGCGGAAAAACTGCTCACCGCCATGGTTGAAAAGAAGCAGATCACCGCGCATGGAGTTTACGCCCTCTGGCCTGCTAACAGTGTCGGGGACGATATTGAAATTTACGCCGATGAAAACCGCGACCAGGTCCTGGCCGTTTTCCACATGCTTCGGCAACAGAACAAACGGAGTGACGGACAACCCAACTGGTGTCTCGCCGATTTTGTGGCTCCCAAAGCGAGCGGGCGGACCGATTACCTCGGAGCGTTTGCCGTGACCGCCGGGCATGGAGCCGATGATGTGGCGGCGGAATTCGAACGTCAGCATGATGATTACAACAGCATCATGGCCAAGGCGTTGGCAGACCGCTGTGCCGAGGCTTTCGCGGAGTGCCTGCATGAGCGGGTGCGTCGGGAGTGGGGTTTTGGACGGGAAGAAAATCTCACCCGGGAAGAACTGATCAAGGAACGGTATCGCGGCATTCGCCCTGCGGCGGGTTACCCGGCCTGTCCGGATCATACGGAGAAGGAGACCCTGTTCACCTTGCTCGAGGCGGAACGACGGGCTGGCATTCGATTGACAGAGAGTTTCGCGATGCATCCGGGGGCGTCCGTGAGCGGTCTCTATTTTGGCCACCCGCAGGCCCGCTATTTTTCCGTGGGCAAGATCGACCGGGACCAAGTGGAGGACTACGCGGAGAGAAAAGGGATGGGGCTCGCGGAGCTGGAACGCTGGCTCTCCCCGAATCTTGCGTATGATCCCGACAAGCTCGTCAAGGTGGCAGCGGCAGGTTAACGGAGCTTCAACGGAAGTCCCCCAGGCACCGGGGGAAAGGCTTCGAGGCGGGATCGGGCATCAATTGTGAAGCCGTTTGCTTCTTTTCACAAAGTCCCTATGTTTCCATTCTTCACTGATTCGTATGACGAAGGAAGTCATCCCCCGCAAAACTGTTTATCGGCTCTCCCTTTACCACCGCATACTCCAACGGTTGCAGGCGAACCAGGTGCCCACGGTTTCCTCTGAGAACCTGGCCAAGACCGCCGGAGTCAAGCCGACGCAATTGCGAAAAGATCTGGCTTATTTCGGGCAGATGGGGACACGAGGGCTGGGTTACAACGTGGAGCTCTTGGTCGCGAAACTCGATCAAGTGCTCGGCACCACCCGGTTGCAGCCGGTGGCCTTGCTCGGGGTCGGCGATTTGGGGTCGGCTTTGCTGAAGTATCAGGGGTTTGCGCGGGAAGGGTTTGAAATTGTCGTCGGGTTTGACATTGACCCGCATCATCGCGCCCATCGGGGGGCGGTCCCAATCCTGCCGATGCACCGTTTGGCGGGGGAGATCCGGGAGCGGACGATAAAGATGGCGATCCTGACTGTGCCAGCCACGCACGCCCAAGCGGTGGCGAACCAGTTGGTGGAGGTTGGCATTCAGGCGATCCTGAATTTCGCCCCAATCATTTTGCAGGTGCCCGAGCAAGTGGTGGTGAACAATGTCGACCTCGCCCTGGAACTTGAGAACCTCAGCTATTTCATCCGATAAACGGCCGAACCTTAGCCGTCTCGATTCAAAAGTTTGAACCCAAACGTCACCGCCTCCCCTTCCGGCCAGCCATTGAGACGGTGACGGATAAACCGGCCGACTTCGCCGAGTGCCGTGTTCATGTCATCGCCGACCTCTTGATTGAACTGGAGCACGGCTTCCGTCTCGCGGAGAGCCGTGGCCGTCAGTCGACTGGTGATGCCGTGGGAGAGCCCGTGATCATTCGAGCGCACCAAGAGCGCTTGAATCTGGGCTTGGCGGGAGGCGAGCATTTTTCCCTCCCCCCCGGTGCCCATGGAAACACGGGAAGGAGCGGGGGAGGGCTCCGGCGTCGGTTCATCCGCGTGAAGGAAATGCCCAGCGGCTAGCAGGGCCGAACAGAAAAGGAGAAGAAAGAAAGCGCGCACATCAGAAGGGTGATACGCGATCTAGAGCGGAAAGCACAAGGGAGGGCAAATCGAAAGTGGCAACAAAAAGGCCACCCGAGTGGGGTGGCCTTTTCTCGTTAAACGGGGGTTGCTAAAAAATATTATTGGAGAGCTGATTTTAGCCAATTGCGCAACCCTTCCGGCCCGCCCGGGATGTAGCCGCTCTGTTCAGCCAGCACTTTGCCATTCGGATTGATGACGACGAAGGTGGGAAATCCCTTCACGTTGAACTTTTCTTGCAGTTCTTTGTTCTGCTTCTTCAATTTGGGAGGCTGCGATTTATTTCGGGGAAAGTCCACTTCGAGGAGCACAAGACGTTGGGCGGCAAGCTCTTGGAAAGCCGGTTTGGAGAAGGTTTCCTCGTCCATTTTGACACACCATCCGCACCAGTCCGAACCGGTGAAATTGATGAGGATCGGCTTTTTTTCTGCCTTGGCCTTTTCGACGGCCGCGGCGTAATCGACCATCCATTCGCCAGCTTGGGCGGGAAGGGCGGCAGTAGCGAGTAAGGCAAAACTGCCGACGAGGATACGGAGGGGTGAAATGAGTTTCATCTCATTAGAATCGCAACCGCCCCCCTTCCCGCGTGCCTGGTTGGGGGAAAATTAGAGATTTTTTTCCGATTGCACCATGGCCGTGAGAAATTCTTTGTTCACGGTTGAATCATCTCCACGTCGCCGTTAAGACTCTTTCTTCATCCCTACCCCTATGACCCTCGATCAAGTCGGCCTCCAGCTTTTCACCCTTCGCGACCATATCAAAACACCCGCTGACGTGGCGGTTTCCATGAAAAAAGTCCGGGAAATCGGATATACCGCTGTGCAGGTGAGCGGGATGGGGCCGATTCCTGAGGAGGAATTGATGCGAATTGTGGATGGGGAAGGCATCACCCTCTGCGCCACGCATGAGTCGAGTGCGAAAATCCTGGACGAACCTGAGGCGGTGATCGAGCGGTTGCAAAAACTTCGTTGCACTCTGACCGCCTATCCGTTTCCGGCTGGGGTCGATTTCGCTTCACCCGCATCGATCGATGAGCTGATTACAAAATTGGATGCAGCCGGAGCCAAGATGAAGGCGGCCGGGATCACGCTCGCCTATCACAATCACGGCAATGAATTCCATCGTGCGGGCAATCACACCGTCCTCGAACAAATTTATGCCCGCACGCACCCCGATCATCTCGCCGCTGAACTCGACACCTATTGGGTGCAATACGGCGGGGCCAATCCGGTGCAATGGTGCGAGAAAATGACCGGGCGGCTGCCGATTATTCATCTCAAGGATTACACCTGCACCCCGCAAAACCAGGCGATGTTCTGCGAAGTGGGGTATGGCAACCTCGATTTTCCCGCTATCATCGCCGCCGCAGAAAAAAGCGGTTGCCAATGGTTTGTCGTCGAGCAGGACAAAACACCGGGCGATCCGTTTGAGTCGGTTCGTATGAGCTACGACTTTATCCGCTCCCATCTGGTCACCGCCTAATTTCATTTTCCATTTCCCTTTTCATGTCGGAAGAAAGCTACATTCAAGAACGGTTCGCCGAGAGGATCGGCGGGGCGCAATACGGCAAGTCGACC
>CAZSPO010000261.1:0-5508 GCA_964608775.1 uncultured Chthoniobacterales bacterium
GAACTTTGCCGCTCCATCCAAATGGATGCCATGCAGGGGAGCTACCAACATTTGCCTGCTGAAAAAGAATGGTGGGAACTCGGTGCCTGGACACGGGTCCTGCTCGAACAACTCAAGACCATCCTGCCGCCCGGAGCGCTCGAATGGGAAATCACGGCCGGCCAGTATGAGACCCGGGTTCCCAAGCGGCTCTGGCTCAGTTCCCTCCAACGTAGCGTGTTGCAAGCTGCCGAATTACAAGGCGAACAAGGGCTTCGCCTTCACGTCCGGCTGTCTGACCGAGTCCGTTCGTCCAATCGGACCCGGGTGATTCTGGAAATTCGCGATCATGGCCGCGAAATCACCCAGCGCGAGATGGAACTCCGCCTGACCGATGGGGCGTGCGGCAACCCCGAGCGGGCCGATGGCCTCCATCTGCTCCTGCTGCTCGCGAAAGAATTGGAGGGCGACCTGGAAATTACTTCCGACGCCCATAGCGGCACTTGTCGACGATTGACTGTGCCGCTCGAAAAGCTGCGGGTGGTCTGAAGACTCCGGCTCCTCGCCTCACCCCCAGCTCAAATCCCGCCTCGAAACACTCTTTCGATTGTGGATGAATCCGATCAATGCCCTTCCTCCGTCGTCAGCATGGCATCCGCTTCTTCCAAAGCCGGTGCCGCCATCGATAGAACGCCCGAATCCGATTGGATCATGCGGTCCATTTTCTCAAGCCGGTTTTCCCCCTCGAACGTGAAATATCGCGTCCCCGTCTCACCGGCCCCAGACGTCTTGGACGGCTGCGGCGATGGGGCGGGCTCCCTCACCTCCGGTCGCATGATCAATCCGTTCCAGTTCCCACACCAAATCCTGCACGCTCCGCCGCGAAAAAGGGCCTCCGGCTGCCCGGCAGAAGTGGGTGCGACAAGCAAAGGGCCGCGCCTCGTAGATGCCGCACCGGCCCTCCTTTGATAGAAATGGACAACTCCCATCGGAAGGCTCCGACAGTCGTCTCCTCCCAGTCGCCCGCCATGCCCGGGCGACCAACCAGGCTTCGCCTCGCGTGACGAATGGGGTTTGCCCCGTGAGACGAAACCGGCAGCAGTCAGCTCGTCCGATGCAGGAACGTTCCACCGGACGATTTTCTAACGTGCGATACACGGCTTGGACGGCTTCACAAGCGGCAGATTCCGAGAGGGGTGAGGGCATCAGTGGCGGAAGGTGGCTTTCACCCGTTTGGAGAACAGCATGTAAGGAATCCAAATCGCGCAGCCAATGACGGCGCGGGTGAGATCGGTATAGGGATTAGCTTCCGCATCAGGTTCCACAGGGAGAAGGTGGATAAACCCAAAATCGAAGAGCAAGGCAGCGAGATGCGCCAAGGAGAATGCAATGAAGAATTGGGGGAAGCGTCGGCGTTTCTGAAAGAACAAAACGAGGCAGACTACCGCCATGGCGAGCAGGATCAAGTTGGCCACCACGGTGAAGGTTAACAACGGCCCCCAGTTTTGATGGTAGGAGAGACTTTCCGGATCGGTTAGGGTCTGCCACGCCGTCGCCTCCATAAAGGGGGCCACCGTTTCAATGGTTCCCATAAGAATGCGGAACGGGGAGAGGACCACCCCGATGGCAACGAGAATGAGCCAGCCCCGAAGCCCATCGAGATGCCGGTCTTCCGCTGCTGGTAAATTTGGAGCGATCCGCCGGTTTCGACTGAGGACGGCGATCCCGCCCGCGCACGAAGCGGTGAGGGTCGCGGCCATCACGCCGATGAGATAGAGGTTGGGCGACCATGGGGCCTCTGCTTCGGCCATCTCGGTGCCGATAGCCGTGTCGTAAGTGAATTGGTAACCGATTTCGTCGTAGGCTTTTTCTGCTTCCACCCGGTAAGCCGCGATCTCTTCGGGCAACACCTCGGGCACCTTGGCTTCGTAACGCCCGGCCAGTCGGGCGGTTGCGCCTTTGATTTCGCGCAGGTATTCAAAATTAAACCACTTCCCGCCAGCGGTGTGAGGTTGACTATCTTCCGGCCAGTCCTCGGGTAACTCCACCTGGGTATCAATGGAAAACCGAGCTGGTATAGCGAGACGGTAGGGCCAACGGCGGGTGGCCCGATTTGGCCAGGAAAACCGGCTCCCAAAGTCGTCTTGAAACAGGGAAGCAGTGAGCACCGTCGGTTGATCGCTATCCGGCTGCCAAAGCGTCGGCACTCGGTAGGATTCTTCGATGGTAAAACGGTTGGCTTCCGGGTCATCGGAATATTGCATCGGCGCGGCCAATTCCACTGAGGGAAACCGTTTGGCGTAAAATTCCAGATATTGTTCCTGAAGCTGCCCCAGGCTCGATTCCGCGAACTCCCGACGGGCCGCCTCGGCGCGGGCTCCCTCGTGTGTGGTGGTAATGCGCATGGTGCTGGGGCGTTCATTGTAAATGTCGCTCAGGACAAAGTGTTCTCTGACCTGTGTGCCGCCTTCGGATTCGGGCCAGGGCCGGACGGGGATCAGGGCCGCTTCTCCTTCCCGCACCCGGAGGCCGAACCCGTAATCGGGAATATAAAGCTGAGCGAACGGGCCGCGTTGGCTGGTGCGGGTGGGGTCGACGAAGTAAGATTCTCCCGCGATCACCACTTCCAAAATCACATGGTCAAACGCATAGGGCGAGGGGAGGAACCCCTCAATGCCGCGGCCCCAGGCGGTATTCACAAAGACCGGATGATTTTCGATCCCGAGCCGGTCGAGGAGATGCATGAGGAGGAGGACCTTTTCTTTGCAATCGCCAAAGCGTTTTCCACACACCTCACCAGGGGGGCGCGGTTGATGAGAGTGAATGCCGCTGGCGACGCCAAGGTAGCGGACCTGATCTTGCGTGAACCGGAGGGCTGCACCCGCCTGTGCCGCAGGATCGGGCAGGGTGCGCCATTCGGTGAGCCGCGTTTCCAGCTCTTCGGGGAGCGGCTGATCGCGCGGATACAACGGGATGGCCCAACGAACGACTTCCGCCCAGTTCTTCCATCCGCTCGCTTCGATCCACGGGTAGATGGTGATCCATTCGGGCACATGCTCCTCGGCTAGAATCACCGGCAAATCTTCCGCACGCCATTCGTAAGTGGAGCCTTCCACGACAGGAGCGAGCGAGGTGGCATGGGCGCGGATTTCGATCGGCTGATCAGGTTCGCCCAGGATTCGTTGTCGCAAGGTTTTCCACGGCACACTGGAGCCAGCCGTGAAGCTTCGGTAATACCGACCGCCCATCACCGGATTTGCGCCCCGGCGGGTGAAGGCGTAGCGGAGCAAATCGCCCGGTCGAATATCGGGCAGCCGGATCACGAGGGTGTAGCTGCCGTCGAGGAGAAAGCGTTCCATTTCCTGCTCTCGCTGCAGCAGGGTGACAATCGCAGGATCGAGCCGAGGCTGCCAGACGCCGTCGCGCAGGACATCGACGCGATGCAGATCGATGCTTTGGTAAGCGGGATCGAAGCTAATATGAATTTCCGAGCCGTTTTGTGCCCCGGCTTCGTTCACGATCTTCCGGGCGAATTGACCGTAACGTTCGGCGGTCGCCATTCGTTCGGTTTCGTCGACCAGAAAATAGTAAACGCCATCGTCGAGTTCATCCTCGGGCACAGTGGCCGGAGGTTCGCACGGGAGCGCGTCGGCCCAGTCGGGTTCGGGAGTGATTCGGTATCCCGGCGGTTCCAGAGCGGGGGAGGGGGCCGGAAAGCCGGAGGCCAATATAACCAGGAGCACGATCCGTAACAACTTGCCATTCATCAGAGACCGGGGTCGTAACACAAAGGGCCGACAGCTGTCGAGTTCGGTGGGGAGCTCTGTGAAAAGTCGTGTGCGCTGTGGCAGATATGGACGCTTGTCACGGCTCCCGGCCTGGGGGATGAATAGGGCGATTATGCCCCTGTTATTTATCGATGGGAGCGAAGGCACCACCGGTCTTCGCATTCATGAGTATTTATCGGATCGCCCGGAGTTCCGGCTGATTCCGATTTCACCGGGTCGGCGCAAGGACCCCGCCACTCGGGCCGCTTGCTTGGATGCCGCAGAAATTGCGATTCTTTGCCTGCCGGATCAGGCCGCTCGCGAGGCGGTGGCGTTGGTGCGCAACCCCCGCACCCGACTGATCGATGCCAGCACGACGCATCGCATCGACCCCGACTGGGCGTATGGCTTGCCGGAACTTGGCGGGGGCCAACGGGAGCGGATCGCGGGTGCATCCCGCGTGAGTGTGGGGGGCTGTCATGCCACCGGATTCATCTTGGCCCTCCGGCCCTTAGTCGCGTCCGGTCTCGTGCCGGAGAGCTATCCGGTCACCATCCAATCGCTCACCGGTTACAGCGGGGGGGGTAAGCCGTTGATTGCCCGATTTGAATCGTCCCCAGGCGATGCATGGGCCATCTGCCCTTATGCACTGGGGTTGACCCACAAACATTTGCCGGAGATGCAGGCGCACACCGGTTTGTTATATCCGCCGCTGTTCACCCCCGCTGTGGGCCGGTTTTACAACGGAATGCTAGTCACCATCCCGATCATCGGTCGATTGGCTCCCCGCGCCCATCCCGAATCGGTGCATGCCACTTTGACCGAGGCCTACGCGAATGAGCCGGCAATTCGGGTGATGCCGCTGGAATTAGAGGATTGGTTGGAGGAAGGCCTCCTTTCGCCCACGGGGTGTAATGGCACCAACCGAGTCGATTTGTTCGTCATCGGACACCGCGATCAAGTCGCCGTCCTGGCTCGGCTCGACAATTTGGGCAAGGGCGCGGCGGGCGGGGCGGTGCAATGTTTGAACCTGATGACCGGCATGGAGGAATTTACCGGGTTGCCGCTGGACGTGACTCCGTCTGATTCGACCGGAATATGAGGGGGCTTGCGTGCCGGAGGCATATTAGGACATTAGCCGGTGTGCGCAAGCCACCGGACATTCCGGGACGTGATTCGCCCCGGCAGGGGCGGTGAGTTTATGGGGTCATTTATGGGGTCAGCAATTTATGGGATTTATGGGGTCAGTCAATGTTTATGGGGTCAGTCAATTATTATTGACAAAATGGAGGTCGAATTTTAAGAGGCCGGATGCCTCGTCTGGTTCGGAGTGAATTCAAAGGTGCGTGGTATCATGTGATGGCGAGCGGAAATCGTCAGGAGGCGATTGTTGAAGACGCTGAGGATTGTGAGTCGATGTTGGAGGTCTTGGGTGAGGTTTGCGAAAGAACGGGCTGGCAGGTTCATGCGTGGGTCTTGATGGGCAATCATTATCACTTCGTGTTGCATACGCCGGAAGCGAACATGGTGGCGAGAAGGATTATCTGCGCTCGGTCATCTCTCCCAGACGCGCGAGCCGACGAATGGAAAGCGGAATCAAGTTCAGGTCGAGAGCCGGAGGAACGTCGCCCCTCGACGGGATGGTATTTGGGGGGTGAGGATTTCCGGGATTGGTTGTTGGATTGGATTGAGGAGCGGATGGTAGGCAAAAGCAACTCGTATAGCAGCAGTGAGCAGGCGCATGAGCATGGTGAGCAGCGAG
>CAZSPO010000262.1:0-2523 GCA_964608775.1 uncultured Chthoniobacterales bacterium
GGGGCGAAGCTGATGGACCGGGTCGGCACCAGTGCGTCCGGGGTGGCGGCCCCGTTTGGGATCCTGCGCGGTCGCGAGATGAGCCGGGAGGGCCATGCCATCGGACACGCCCTGCAGCTGGCGCTGCTCGGAGATAATCGCTCTGGCGAAAAGGGAGACCGCCGACTGATGCTGGGGCGCGAAGTTTGGTGGCCGGCTGTGAGTATGGATGGCTGGGTCTTGAGTCACGCGGAATCAAACACCGGCAACATCCCCTACGGTAGCCTCTGGGCAATTCCCACGGTGGACAAGGGCGGCCCGGATCTCGATACCCTCGGCCTCTCCGAAGCCGGGATGCGACTGGCCGAATGCATTCGTGACTACGGCCTCTATGTGGTCGATAACGGAGCCGGGCCCGCCATCCGCTCAGACCAGCATTTTACCCCCGAATTCAGGCAACACCTCATGGATGAGACCCGTAAATTCTATGCGCACATCCGCATGGTACTCAACTCGGTCCCCGATGAGGGCAAAGTGAAATTCAATGTTGGTGATACGCCAACGCAGCCCACCGGCGGCCCGCACCGACAACTGATCCCCGGCGAATTCCCGGCCGGCGGTGGTGAGCCGCTGGCGCCAAATTACGCTATCGACCTGCGCACCGATTGAAGTCTCGCGCAAACAGAGCCCCTGGTAAAACCGTAGACCCGTTGTAACCGTCGAGGGCACTCACACAGCTTGTCCGCGTAAAGTGCAGCGTCTGTTTGGGGATCGGTTTCATCGGAATCGCGGTAGCGAAGCGAAGAAGACGGGAGCAGGAAACAGGCTTCGATTCAAGTTTTCCATCTTATTAAGGTTCAATGACTTTTATCAAGGGTTTCGCCACAGCCCGGAAATCTTGTGAGATTTCCGGGGCAGTATCATTTCTCCAGATGTGGAGATATTGATAGTCCGAATAGCCGATATTGACGATTTCCAGCGATCCGTCCCCGTCGAGGTCGAAGAGGCGGGCACCGAGATGACTCTCGATGCCCTTGTCGATGAGGTGCTCGCTGAAATTGCCGCGACCGTCGTTCGTGAAAATCCGGAGCTTTCTTTCTGTCTCCGTCGGCGGGTTTCCCCAGGTGGTATAGTGCTGGCCGACCACGACGTCTGGAAAGCCATCGAGATTCAAATCCCCCACATCCATGCTGTTGGCCAGTTTCTGCACCACAATGGTGTGCCGGGTCCAGTCACCCAGACGTGGATCTTCCGGGCATTCAAACCAGTAGACGCCATCATCCTTTCCGTTGGCCACGGCGACAACTATATCGGTCCGACCGTCGCCATTGATGTCAGCCACCTTGAAGCGATCCGCAACCCATCCGGTTGTTCCCACCTCGTGGTAGGTCCAGTTGCCGCTGCCATCGCCTGGATTTTCATACCAACCCACCGGGTTGGGGCGGCGGCTCTTGTCGATACATCCTACGATATCGAGATGGCCGTTGCCATTTATATCCGCGAGCGCCAGCCCCTCCTCGGAGTGCGGCGATGCCGCCACCTGCGTCATCGGCCAGTCTCCGGCCTCCGGCTCCTTCGGTATCTGGAGATAGAAAACGCCCCGTGAACCCAGTAGAATCTCGGGCTTGCCGCCCGGGATGACTTGCCCGACCACAAAGCCCTGCGTGGACGTGCCGTGCGGCCCGAGCGGAATTTCCCCGATCTTCGCGCGCACCACCCAAGACTCGCCAAGCCTGTCTTCGGCTTCCAGCCAGAAGACGTCCGGCAGTCGCAGCGCGATGAGATCGCCATACTCATCGTCATCCACGTCGACGATGAGAACAGCATCGATTTCCGGAAATCCGGGTAGTCGCGCACGCTTCCACTCCCCCTCCATGTTACCACCCGGATTTTTGTAGAAATACTTCCCGGCCACGATATCCATGAAGGCATCGTCGGTGATTAATCCGGCATCAAGTCCAAAGGTTGCCGGGCGCGCCCGCTGATCATCAACGAGAATTCTGGTAAAAGAGAAGTGAGGGTCTGAGCCATCCGTGATCTCGTCCGCCTTTTCCACAGCAACACCAGAGAGGCCCGGAATCAACGCGGCCAGAATTAAGGCGAGAATTGGGTATTCGTTCCGTTGCAGGCGTTTCACTCCCATCGGTTGATCCAGAGCTTGAGATTGTTGTCCTGGTGATTAGCGCCCATCGCATCGACGTAGCCATCTCCCGTAAAATCGTAGAGCTTCAGGCTGTGGGAACCCTCGTTGCTGAGGACTTCCTTCTCCCACGAGCCATCCTCCTGGTTGTAGAGCACCGCCACCTCGCGGGGATAGTCCCCCTGGCGCATGTGCGCATACATGATGTCCATCCTCCCGTCCCGATCAAAGTCGGCCGCGCCAATAAAATGAATGACCGATTCAATGTGCTCGACCACAACGTGCTCTTTCCACAGCGCAGTCGGATCTTCCGGAGCTTCAAACCACGAGATCCGATAAAACTGTTTGTGCAGCTCGGCCGGGGACAGCAGGACATCCGGTCGCCCGTCATGGTTCATATCGGC
>CAZSPO010000262.1:2533-5504 GCA_964608775.1 uncultured Chthoniobacterales bacterium
ATAGACGTGGGGCCAGGTCCAGCTCTCGGTAAAAGTGTGCAGTTTCCAGTCATCGCTTACTCCCGAATTTTCAAGCCAGACGCCGTTGCCAACAATATCGGGGCGCCCATTGCCAGTAATATCCCGAGCCAGCAGTCCCTCCCCGGGTGGGACCGCAAGCACCTGGCGGTTCCACACACCCGCCGGGTGCTGCCGATACAAAAAGATTCGGCTCCCTCCCTGCCCGCCTCCAAAAGCCCCCTGGTCTCTGGCCGCGACATCCAGCAGCCCATCGCCGTCGAAATCGGCCACCTCGACATCATGCATTTTTATCTCGTCGATGGTGTGCGGCGTCCAGTCAGGACCCTTCAACCAGGCAATTTGGCCCATCAGAAGAATAACGATGTCATTGGTTCCATCGTTATCGAGGTCCACAACTTCACCATCCGTGACCACCACCAGCGAATCATCGATGACCTGTCGTTCCCACTCCGGTGCCAGATACGCCACCAGACCGCCACCGCGACGACCTCCGGCGAGCATATCGGTCAACCCGTCACCATTGATATCTCCGTGAGCCTTCATCCAAATACTCTTCGCTCCATCAGAATCGATGATCACCTCCTCGAAACGCGAATTGGATCGAGTTTCGGAAGGAATCAGAATTCCTCCTGGGCAGATTAGCAACCCGCCTAAAGCGAGCTGGGCAACAATGCTACTTTTCATGATTTTTTGGGGATTGGTTTCGCCGCCTGCTTACTTCCAAAGAAGGGGTCCCTGGGTTCGCGTCGGGGTTGTTTCATTGCTTTTTGCGATTACAATAGGGTGAAACCCACATTATGCTCCGCAAAGGCGGAGACCCGCAACACGTTGCATCAGGTAGCCCGGCTCGTCAGCCCATTCTATTCACCTATTGATCATGCCCAGCCCCGGATCGGCCACTGACGGACTGGTGGCGTTGAGCCAATCCGCCGGTGCTTTTTCCATAAACCGCTGGGCGAGTATGCTGATTCCCTCGGGATAGGGATGCAGCTCATCCGGCAGAAGATGCTCATCTCCAGGACCGATCAGCGAAAGTCCGTCCAGATAATGGATACGGTCATCGCCCCGCTCCCGGAATTTTTGCACGATGGCCTCCAGTGTTTTGCGCATGGTCTGCAAATCAATCACGGTCGGGCCGGCATCCATGACTTCACGTGGGGGGCTTAGAATGGGTGAAATCACCAGCAGCGGCGTGACCGGGTGTCCGTCGCGCAACGCCAGGAGAAACCCCTCTACCGCCGGGATCCAGGTCCGGAGCGAGTAGAGGCCCTCGCAGGTATTGATACCAAGGCAGCAACTGATGCGGTCCGCCGGCATACCGGCCATCACCCGGGCCACCACCGGATCAAGTTTGCACTCGCCGGCGAATCCAAGATTCCATGCATCCCATCCCAGTTCACGGGCGACGATTGCCGGGTAGGTAAATGCCGGACCCGCTGCCTGTCGCCCATGCGTGATCGAGCTCCCGTAGGCGATCCAGCGGGATCGTTGGGGTGCAGGAAACAGCGGCGCATCCGCCTCCACCGAGCGCAGGATGATGTGGCGGCTCACCGGGAAAAAAAGCTCGAGTTCCTTTTCCCCCGGCGGGAGGTCTCCCAAGTCCAGGAACCGATTCTCCCCGTCCTGAAGAGGGAGTCGCTTCCAGAGCGCATTGTTGACCAAAGCATCCCAACCGCCCGCCCGGTCATTGGGGAGTTGATCCACCCGAAATATCACCCGCGATGCGTCGGTGAGGCATCGCCACGACACCCCGGCCGTCATCTGCACCCGGTCCGCCAGATCCCTCGCGTAAAACACGCGCATTCGATAATCCATCCGCCACGGCATCACGCCACCATTGACCTGCTCAATAGCAGCAGCTCCTCGAATGTATTCGGGATACCGAGTGGAGTCTACCGAGTGGTCCAACATGTGGATTTCGTTTTAAAGCTTTGCCGATCTGAAATTCTGGTGGATGCTTCGAAGGACTTATCTGAAAATCAAATATATAACGCCATGATTAAAATTAAGACAAATTGCCCTTGGTCAGATCTAAAACAGGCACCACGTTGCGCCGGCATTCCCAACTGTCTTTGTTGACCATAGCTAAACTCATGTTTCTAAAAAAACCTTAAAATGCCATGACCGGGATAACGCTGCAACGTGGTGCAATAATTGGCTCAGGAGTTTTACCAGGGAGAACTTATGAATAATCTCGTCGTTGGAGTTGTGAGGGCCCCCCAAGCCTGGGATCGGTTTCATACATCAACGATTTCGTTAAAGCCCCAAAAGGGCCTGGACACCTTGGATCCGATTTTATTTGAACCGTGATGAAACCCATTAAAATTGGCCTTCTTGGCAGCGGCGCGATTGCGCCCGCTTATCTTCAAAACCTGCCTACCGCCTTTGCCCGCCAAGTGGAGGTGGTGGCATGTTCCGATATCGATTCCTCTCTGGCGGAGGAGCGCGCACAAGAGTATGGCTTACGGGTGGCTTGTTCCCCGGAGGAAATGTTGGGGATGGACGAACTCGAGTTGGTGGTCAACCTAACCCCGGCCCCGGTTCACTATAAGACCAGCCTTCAGGTCCTGCGGAGTGGCAAGCATCTCTTCAGCGAAAAGCCGCTGGCTCTGACCCTGGAAGAAGGGAAAGAAATTCTGCAGGAAGCCGATTCCCGGAATTTACAGGTGGGGGGCGCGGCCGACACCTTTCTCGGGGCGGGACTCCAGGAGGCCCGCCGTCTTGTCGATGACGGCCGCATCGGCGTGCCGGTGGCGGCCCAGGCCCTGGTAGTGCTCGGGCAGGGAAATTCCAGGCGGTATCACCAGGTTTTCCGAGGCGCGCTCTTTGACCTGGGGCCCTACTATCTGACCGCGCTTGTCGCCCTGCTCGGGCCGGTGGTGCGGGTGTCGGCCATGGCCGAAATCCGGTTCCCGGTGAAACGTCAACGGGCAAACATGCCGGGGGAATC
>CAZSPO010000263.1:0-5499 GCA_964608775.1 uncultured Chthoniobacterales bacterium
CAAAAGGAGGTTGAATTCCGGCATGGGCTCCCGGCTGCTCGCCAGTTGAGTGTTCCACGCATCTTCTTCCTCAGCCAATGCGTGGAGTCGATGAGAACGCACGGCACCGAGGCCGACGCGATCTATGATCCGTCGTCTCGCGGCGAAGGCTCTTTGCATCCGCTCGATTTCTCGGGAAAGATGCATGCGATGCTCGGCGCACAATTCGTCGAAGGACGGCTTGGCATGAGCCATCGCAACGGCTCGCAGTTGAGTAACATCGAACGGCGTCCCGTCCTCGGAGGCAACGAAGTTGCCGTCCATGATCGCATCCCATACGCGTTGAGCGGTGGGACCCAGCGAGCGACCATCCTGTGCGAGGAAAATGGGGACGATCCGATGACGTTTCCAATCGTTCGCTGCGAATTGGACCTGCCACAAAGACCAATTGCCATCAACCGCTGACGGCAAATCAGGGATTTCCACCGCTGCCGTTTCTTCCTGGAGTTGCTGGGGGATGCGTGAAACCAATTCCCGAACGCGAGGATGCTGGAGGTCCAGCGGAGTTTCTGTCGTTAATGAAAATATTTCTTCCGTCCCATCGGGCCAACGGCACTTGATTCCCTTGCCGGACTCACTCCATTCGCCGCCATTCGACCGCAGGTAAGCGGAAGTCATGCGATGAATCCACGGTTCAAGAGGACGGCTTTGAAGCGCGTCTATCGTTTCACGGTCAAACTCTTGGTCGCCGCCCAGAAGATGCCTTGCCGAATCTGCATCACCCGCTCGGTCAGATAGCTCGCCAGCCACTTCCCTTACTCGGGCATCGAGGTTTTCTGGTTCTACCAGAGCATCCAGATACAGCCGGTCGAACATCTTCTCCGCGTCGGCGGAATCGAGCACATCGCTGGTCTTGTCGATTCCGAACTCTTCAAGGATCACCGCCAGCTTGGTTTCGAGAACCTCTCGAACGCGAAATTCTACCGTCCCGCTCAGAACAAAATTCATCGCCTTGACGGGATGAGTCTGGCCAATTCGATCCACGCGACCAATCCGCTGTTCCAGCCGCATGGGATTCCAAGGAATGTCGTAGTTCACCACCACATGGCAAAATTGGAGGTTCAAGCCTTCACCACCGGCATCGGTGGAAATTAGAATATGTGTCGTGGACCGAAAGGCGGTCTGCACCTTCCTCCGTTCCTCCATGTCCAGGCTTCCGTTCAGTCGCTCGACGAGAAACCCCCGCGCCTCAAAGAATTCTGCCAGCATTTCTTGAGTCGGGACAAATTCCGTGAAGATCAGCACCTTCAAGTCCGGGTCAGAATCTTCCTGCTGGAGACGATAGATTGTGTCGAGAAGGGCTTCCGCTTTGGCATCCGGTCCCGTCGCCTCCACGCGTTTGGCCGCGTCGAGAAGCAGAGCGACTTCGGCTTGCTCGTTTTTCAGAGCTTTGAATTTCGTGTTGAGAAGGGTGTCCAACTGGGCCTGCCCGTCGAGATCGCCCCATTCTTCTTCATCGAAGGCGGGGAAGAAGGAGAGTTGCTCCTCTGGCCCCTTGAGGCATTCAAGCCGCCTTTCTAGCGACACCCGGATTGCTCGCGTCGAACTGGTCACCAGCCGCTGCATCAAGACCAGCAAAAAACCCAAGTGCGTTTTTTTCTCCCGCATCGCCTGGTTGTATCCCACCCGCACATACTCAGTGACGGCCTGATACAATGTGCTTTGTCCCTTGTGGCGATCCGACCACTCCACCGGCACGAGGCGTGTTTGTCGGGGCTGAAAAAGCGGTTCAGCGTCCGCTGTGATCGCGTGCCGCTTTTCCGTCCGAATCACAAAAGGACTTACCGTCTCGCGAGTGATACTCGCATCGTCCAAAAAGCTTTCCGCATCAAGGAGCGAAACGATGCGGCGAAAACCATCGGTCTTGCCTTGGTGAGGCGTCGCCGAAAGAAGGAGGAGATAGGGAGATGCTTCCGCCAGTCCACGACCAAGCTTGTAGCGGGCTACCTGATCGGAAGCGCCGCCCAGCCGGTGCGCTTCATCGACGATCACCAGATCCCAACCCGCACAGATAAGATCATCAAAGCGCAGACGATTATACTCCGCGACACGTTCCGCGTTCCATCCCTTGCGTTTCTCGAGGGGTTTGACGGAATCAAGCGGGAAAATCACCTGGTCGAATGCTCTCCACGCGTTTGCATCGCGGCTTGAGCTTCCGGCCGAGTGGAACTTCCACATGGCTTTGAGGTCCTCCGGGAGAACCAACTGAAAAGACTCCGTGAAATGAACATCCAATTCACTCACCCATTGTTGGCACAGGCCCTTTGGCGCAACGACGAGAATCCGTCTTGCCAAGCCACGGAGCTTGAGTTCTCGGATGATCAATCCGGCCTCAATCGTCTTCCCGAGACCCACTTCGTCGGCCAAGAGAAAGCGGACCCGATCACCGCTCACCGCCGTCTTTAAGGCCCGCATTTGGTGCGGGAGAGGAATCACACGAGAGGTGGCCGGAGCTAGTAGGATATTTTGGTTTAAGCTGTCCGCGAGCTTGGCGGCGGTTGAGATATAAATCAGTCGATCCGCAGTAACCGCTTCACTCGAATCTGGATCGCTTCCAATGCGATCCTCTGACACGCGAACGACCACATTCTGCTGCGGAAGCCAGATCCGGGCGAAGCGACGGCCCCACACCTCTTCCGTCTCCAGCACTTGGCATGGCTGACGATGATCGAGGCTGTATTTCCATACGCCCATCAAAAGTGATTTCCGTTCGCGATGTAGAAATCATCGTGGGGATGAGAAACCCATGATGGTTCGACTCTACCGTTAGGGGCTTGCCAGTTCATTGGTTTTTTGAAAAGGGCACTTATGCGTCCACTCCGGCGCGGGTGCAGGCGTTGGTGTGCCACATCAGGAGTTTGGGGTCCTCTTGGATGACATTTTCGGGAATTTTGGCGGCGACGCCGATGATGACTTCATAGCGTTTGTCCTGCCATGCCTTCTTAAATCCGGCACGCAGGGCTTCGATGCGGAATTCTTTGATCTTCCGTTCCTTCGACGCCAGGTAGGCATCGAAATCACGAAGGAGGTCCCGTTCGCGCATTTGCTCGATCTGGATCGCGTTATTTGGGTCGGGCACATACCAACGATCTGTTGCTTTGGCCCTGAGCGCTGGATCGGATTTCTCCTTGTTGCGCATCTCCGGGAAGTTGGTCGAAAGGTAGCTGTGGATTTGACTGGGAACGTCGCATGATCCGTCGTAACGGAGGAAATTCATCCGCAATAAGGCACTCAACTCCGGGCGTAGTTCACCCTTTTTCCACGTCGATTCACGCAGTTGTTCCATGAATTCCGGGGTGATGTCACTAAATTCGCTTGGACGTCCTTTGAGAAATTCCGTAAGCCAATCAATTGCGCTGCGTTCGTCGTCTACAAGCAGAGACCGCTGACCGAGACCTTTAGAGAGAAGCTTGCGGCGGTCGTATTCGGTAGCCTGTTCCGGAAGAAAAGTCATCCCATCGCGCCCGATGAAATTCTGTTCCAAACCAATTTGGAATTCTGCGGAATTCATTGGAACATCAACTCCGTGTTGGAAATAAAACGCTACCATCCTATCGAAAATGATGCGGGGATCACGCTCGGCGATAAATTCCAACTCGCCCCCGGCTTGCTTAACGACAGGCAAGTATCTTAGATGCGAACGCACAAATTCCCAGCAGCCTTGTGGTTGTTCGGAGACTTTGGCAAATCTACCTTCCAAACCACCATTGGGTTTATATGCTGAGATAACTAGATCTTGCTTGACTGCTGTCGGCGAGGTTACAGCCTTAAAACTTTTCTGTTTTTTATCAAGGACAGCCACATTAGCCACAACAAAACCAGCCTCTTGTAGCGTTGACTGAATGATATTCCAAACACTTGCTGAAGTATTGGAAAACTCAACTGTCATCCATCGTCCAGGCTTGAGCATTGCAAATGCGGCTTTGAAACAAGCGGCGATCGCCTTACGATAGAATATTGATGTTTTTCCCTGAGCAGCATTTTCAATGGCATCATTTTCAGCACGCGTTGCTAATTTGAGCCATCCTTCCCAAATGGAATTTAATTCCGAATATGCTAAATTCGAGCCGAATGGCGGATCGAGAAATATATAATCTAATGACTCATGTGCAATTGGCAGCGCTGCGAAATCGCATGTGCCAATGATGGCCGTCTTCTGTTGCATTGCTGGCGATCGCATCATGCCTCGAAGTTTTCCCCGCAACCAACGAGCGGCATTCCATTCTCGCTGAATAGAACCAATGTATAGAGTTCCTGATAAGATCATGTTGGGAAACGTTGATCCTGGTCTATAACGCTGCAACAGCGTTAGCCCGAGCAGGCCGCCAGTCATAACAGAAAAGAGTTTGGAGAATTGCGGGTGCCCCTCGATTCTTGTGAAATACCAAGCAAGCAGAAGCAATGTTCGACGATTATAGAAGTGGTGTTGGTGCGTAATTCCGAGTTGATCATTTCGCCTTGTTTCTCCGCCCTCCATCATCCTAGAATGTGGAAACCACCCTGTAGGTGCGAAGCGCTCTAAAAATGCCAAAAGCGCAAGATCGAAGGCACCCGGCTTTTTGAATCCGGCCCCATTATCAGTTGACTCGATAAGCACAGGGCGCCTTTTTGCAGTTTTCCATGCGTTTCCGCTGACAATGTCAACGCCCGTAGAGAATGCCCTAGTAAGGTCTCTTTTCGTAAGGTGAATCTGACAGTGCGGGCACTGAAAGCTTGCTTTGATGGTATTGGTCTGAAGGTCTGCCACCTCGTTTCAAAACACGATTTCGTTACTACACTCAGGGCAAACGAAAATGTCAGACCAAACAGTGAAGGCAATTTCTTCCAACTTAAAATTCTGATTTGTAGAACCAATCGCCGACAGCAAGGATTCTGAAGATGAGAGTAGATTTCGCGCCTCATCCAAAGTAATGCACTTGTTTATCGCTTCAGCAGCAAGGCGATCTCGTCATCTGTGGCATTGTTTAGCGTTGTGTATGTCCAACTAAAATCAGAGTCTAAGGCGTTCAAACACTTCTCAGCCTCTTTTTGGAAAGACTTTTGATCCACAGGTGCGTTATAGTTCTGAGCGATAAATGTCGCTGCGGGGGAGAGATCGTTTAGTATAGCCCTTCGGGTTCCAAGCTTGGAAAATGGACGTCCTTCTTCATCAAGAATTGTTCCATCCTCACGGATGCGGTAACCGAGTTCTTGGACTTCGGCTCGGTCACCACAGAGCTGGGCCGCAACCCCAGTCATGCCTGTTCCACAGAAGCCGTCGAATATTAGATCGCCCGGCTCAGTGTAATGAAGGATGTAACGCATGATGGCGCGGTGAGGCACTTTAGTGTGGTAACTATGCATTCCATACAGTGCATGTTTTTTGCCCTCGCTCACGTCCGCCACGTAGGGCTCCCGATGGTAAGTGAGGTGGACCCCATCTTTCGGCCACCGGGGCCGCTTTTTAAGCTTACTTTCCGG
>CAZSPO010000264.1:0-5491 GCA_964608775.1 uncultured Chthoniobacterales bacterium
AGTTTAAAAAGCACCACGGACTCAGCCCCCGGCATTTCCGCGAACAATGGCAGTAACCCCGACGGCTCTGGGAGTGAGACGACCGCCATGAGGCGTCATGGCATTGCCATCGCAGCGCCGGAGATCCGGTCGCCAACCCGGTAACAAGGCGAAAATGTCATCCCTTTGCTGTTGCACTCTCCCGTCGCCACCCTAAGTTCATAATCCCATGACTAAATTCATCCCTCTCATCAGCTCCGGCACCGCCGGGCCTCTCGGCGTCCTTCATCTTCCCCGCCTCTGGCAAAAAACCTCGCTCGGTGCCGTTGGCAAAGATCACCCGGATTATCCCGCTTGTTCGCCCGGTTATGACACGATGGTCCTTGGGGCTCTCGGGATTGAAGTCGAGGCTTTCAAGGCTTATATCGCGGCAGAAAAACCGACCTATCCTGAGTGTGAAGCGTGGGTGTTGAAACAATGCGGCGGCACACTTGATGCAGCAAAGGTTGCCGAACTGAATGCTTCCATTCTCGGTTACCATCACAAAGACGAAGTCCGCAAATCAATCTTGCAAGCGAACGGTCTGGCCGATGACGGGACGATCCTCGATGCGGTGAATCTCAATAATCTTGACGATTGGCTAACCTTCCACGCCGAAGTCATTAAAGGCTGAGCCAGACACAAAAACTGAGCGATTTACTCAGTCATTTACTCGGTCATTTACTCGGTCATTTAAAAACCAGCCTCGGTCTGCGATCTCTCCATCGGTCTCCGATCTTTCTAGTCGGGGGCCGATGGCAGGGTTAGCCAGTGAAGAAGGGGTTCCAACGTTTTTCCGTGCCGACGGTCGTCAGGGGGCCGTGGCCCGGACAGAGGATGGTTTCATCGGGCAAGGTCAGGATTTGTTCACGCACCCCGCGCAGACAGTCAGCGTAAGAAATCTTTGGGCCACCCATAGAGCGGGCGAACAGGGCGTCCCCCACGATGGCGACCGGGAGAGCGAGACCCTCAATTACGTAGGTCGTGCCTCCTTTTGAATGGCCTGTCGTCGGGCGGGCTTCGATACGGAGCGCGCCGGATTCGACGAGGGAACCGGGGAGAATCACGCCGACACCGGGGAGCGGTTCAGCTTCGGGCGAAAAAACCGGAGCTCCGGTGGCTTCTGCAAGGCGATCGACATCGAACAGGTGGTCCCCGTGCGTGTGCGTGAGTAAAATGCGATCCACGGAGAGTCCCCTGGTCTCGATTTTTTCGAGTAACTCCGAAACGTCCGCCCCGCTATCAATGACCACGGCATGGGAGGAACCGGGATCCCAAAGGAGGTAGGCATTGACGGTCATGTCGGCGTAAGGGGAGTTGACCCGGAAAAGACCGTCGGGAAAGTCGGGTTCGGGGGCGGGTTCTTCACCGACAGCGAGTGCGAGCAGGGCTTCCTGGCCGAGACCGAGAGGGGGGGCGACGGCGGCAAGCAGGGCCGGTTCAATCTCTCCTTTTAGAAGAGCGGTTACCCCCGATTCAGGCACTCCGGCTCTTGTGGCGAGGGTGGGGATATCAAGGCCGAGACCGCGCATGGCTTTGGCGAGGACATCTTGGAAATCGTCTTCAATTGGGAGCGAATAGGGCATAGAGGCTGTGATAATCGGATTCCAGGGTCGAAATCAAGCGTGGCCCGTGCCGAGCCCAACCGAGTTCTGGCCTACTCCGATGCTGCGTTGCTCGCTTGATGCAGTTTCGGCTCCTTGCGCCGCCCCACGCTCTGCAGGGCGGGGTTTTGGAGTCGTTCGGTGTATAGCTCCTGCCAGCGCGCCTCATTCATGGCGCACATGGGAACGGCTTCCCATTTTTCCCCGCGCCGCACCGCCCCCTTAAATACGCAGGAATCGAGCCGGGCTTGAATCACCGGATCTTCCGGAGCGCGGGCGACTTCTGCTGCGTCCATAAAATTATGAATCCCAATTCCAACGGTGTGGGCCTGGGCGGTGAGGAGATCGCGCCAAATGCCGAATGGCAACCGGGGCCCCAGCTTCGCCGCAAGCCGGGCGACGAGCGGGAGGTTCCGGAGAAGCACCCCCGCCAGTTTGTAAGGAGGCGTGCCGGCATCGTCATTGACGAGAGACAACCCGCCGATCTGTTCCAGGACCTCGCCGAGCAGCGGGTCGAGGGCTGGGTCGTCTGGTAAAAGCGGCTGGTGACGACCTGTCCGCCGGGAGACCAGGAGCGAACACCAACTGTTGCAATCCGGATGACCGAAAATCGAAGCATCGCGCCTAACTGCCACGCCGACCCCCTGTTGAATCCGTTCCCACACCCGGTCAGGAGTCACAGGAATCGCCGAAAAGCGAGTGCGACCGGTATCGGCCTCCGGTTGAAAGCTAAGGAGTCGCCAGACGTGCGTGCGCAGGGGATCGGCCAGATACCAGCGAATCACCTCCGGCACATCGTCGAGATTGGCTTGTGTCACGGTAAAACTAAGGGCCAGTTCGAGAGCGGCCCCCGTTTTTTGCCGAATTTCAAGGACCCGATCCGTAAAAGCCTGTCGCACTGGATGGAGATCGGTTTCGCTTCGCACCTGCCGGAGAGGAAATCCGCGTCGGCCGGCTTGGGTGCGGTCGATATGGATGGAGACCTGCCGCAGCCCGCCTTCGACGACAAGCCGCTCGAAAAAAGCCGGTTGATCGAGCAAGGTTTGGCCGTGGGTCATGAGCATGGGGACGAGCCCGACTCGGTATGCGTGTTGAATGATCGCCACGAGTTCGTCGGCCCGACCGGAGCGCCAATAGGCGTCAGCCACATCGCCCCCGGTGATTTGCAAGCCGCCGCCTGGTCCTTGAAATCGGCGGTTTGCTTCGATGACTTCTTTCATTTCATCGAAAGAGGGAATCGGCACCTCGTTCGCATTAGAGGGCAGGTAGCAATGGGTGCAATGAAACGAGCAATAGCTGGGGCCGGTGATAAAGCCGCAATGCGTGAGATGCCGACCCGAAATCTGAGTCGGGGTCCGGAGGGATTCGGGCAGCTCAGCCCAGCGGCGTTTTAAATACTCCAACTTCTCGCCTTGCAGCGGATGGCGGAAGGCTTTCCAACGTTTGGCCCAAACCTCAGCGTCCATTTAAACTCCAATCGTAAGGTTGAAAACTGACCTTCACCCCCTTCGCGAGGGGCGGGTTTCGATAGCGATTGATAAAAGCCACCGCACCGCCAGCCGCTTTGAAATCTTTGTCATACCATTCAAAAATCTGGGAAATCTCAACCCGATCTTTTTCGATACGGACGCCAAAAGGGTTTTTCGTGACAAATGCCCGGGTGGCCGCCTCCATCTGGTTCTCTAACTGATTGGCAGCAAGCGGTTCACCCGGCAGTGGGGGACAGCTGAGACTGGCGCAATTGATGATAAAATGAATGCGCGGCTCGCTAAATTCTTTTAAGAGCCATTCCTTTTCGATTTTGTTAAGACTCACTTTTTTGCCGCTAACGACAAATCGGGAGCCGGTAAAAAAGCCAAACAGCGGGGCGATTTCCTTCACGCTCTTGATAGGGTAAGCCTCTAGCACGCCTTGCAGCACGAGAATGTTATAGACGTTGGCGTAATAGGCGAGGCGTCCTTCACGGCTGGTGTCGGTGGGGCCTTTGGCGTTGGCGATTTGCTGGGTGATTCTTCCCAGCACAGCCATCGCTCGCGGGTCGGATTTCCACGCTTTGTAGCGCACCCCTTCCGGACTCACAAATTGTTTGAGAAGCTTGGCATAATCATCGGCCCAGGGCTCAGTGGCGGATAAAGGCCCGACGATTGGGAGGAGAAAAGTAGCGAGGAGGAGTGCGGTGATTTTCATGGTTGATTACGGTTTGGTCTGGTTGCGATGGCGGTAATACCAGGCGTGCAGACGCGTTGGCGAAACCCCGGCATGGTAGAGCAAGAGCAGCGCGATATTCATGAGAGTCATTCGCCACGCCCCATATTCCAAATGGCGTCTGGGCGAGCTTCGCATCGGCGGATCCAACACGACCAGTCCGCCTGCCCGCCGTAATTTGTGGGAAAAGGCGACATCTTCCATAAGGGGATAATCCGGAAACCCGCCCAAGCTCTGGAAATGTGTGCGTCGTGCGAAAAAGGATTGATCCCCGTAAAGGGTGCCGAACTTCCGGCAATGCCACCGTTCCACCGGTTCCAGCCAAAGGAGCCCCGGATGTCGGATGTCGAATTTTCGGTGGAACGCCCCCCCTTGCACGGCCGGATCGGTCAGGGCGGTTTGCAAAGCATCGAGATGAGCTTCGGTCAATTTGGAGTCGAGATGGTGAAACAACAGCACGTCTCCCGAAGCACGCGCGGCGGCAGCGTTGAGTTGCCCACCTCGCCCGGCTTTTTCTGCGTAGGTGCAACGCGCTCCGAGGTCCTCCAATTCCTGAGCGTTGGCACAGCAACCTGGCGCTCCCGCGACGAGAATTTCCCGCAAGAAAGGGTGGGCCTGCCAACGCGCAACGGTCGTCGCCGCCAGTTGGTCGTCCTGCCAGCAAGGTAATATCAGCGAACAATCAGCAGAATCCGGTCGGGAAAACATCTCTCGTAGTCAATCCTCTCCCAGCGAGAAAGACAACCTGGCAGTCGGCGAGTTTCAAAATCGTCAAGCCGTGTTTCGTTGTGGCTATGGCCGATTGAGCCGGGCAATGCCAGGTTGATCTCATGATTGCCACCGAAACCTCCCTTGTTCCCGACCAACTCACAGAAGCCCAATGGGCACAATTTGACGCTGACGGTTATGTCCGACTCGGCTCTGTCCTTCCCGGCTCTAACCTGCATGATCTGCAAGAACGGATTGATGAAATCATGTTGGGGAAGGCGGATCTGGATTATACCAAGCTCTTGATGCAGCTCGATAGTGCCTCCGGCGTTTACACCGAAGCCGGTCCGCAGAGCAAGGGACATAAAGGGGCCACATTGAACTATCGGAAGATTCAGAATTTGGAGTTGGACCCCCTTTTTCTCGCGTTCATGGAGTTGCCGCTTTTTCGCTCGATTTGCGCTCGGGTTTATGGGGCGGCAACGCCAATCGCGGCCTTTCGAGCGATGTTCATGAATAAACCGGCCAATCGCGGCACCTTTCTCCCGTTTCACCAGGATCGTTGGACCGATCTGGATCGCGACCCGCTCGTTACGGTCTGGACCGCTCTCGATCCTGCCACGGTAGAGAATGGCTGTGTCCAAGTCATCCCCGGCAGTCACAAGCTAGGATTGATCAATCCCTCGCACGGGGCCGGTTTCCTAACCCCCGAACAATCCGCCGAACATTGCACCCCTGATAAAATCGAGTTCCTCACCTTGGAACCCGGTGAAGCGGTCCTCTTGCATAATTGGCTGTTGCACGGTTCCGACGTCAATCGCAGCGCCATGAGTCGTCGGGCGTTCAGTGTTTGCTACATGGACGCCGCCACGGTCAGTCAGCGAGGTGAGCAGTTCTACAGGGTGTTTTGACCCGCCTGCTAGCGGCCTCAATCCTGTTTGCTAAAATGGGAACGG
>CAZSPO010000265.1:0-5407 GCA_964608775.1 uncultured Chthoniobacterales bacterium
CGGCGCGGCCAGGGCCACCCGGCGGCTGGCTGAGACAGAGAGACTCACAACGGGAAGGTCTTAGCCCGCTGCCTGCTTGCGCCCGATCCCGTAATAGCGGAAGCCGCGTTCAATCATGGACTCCGGGTCGAGCAGGTTGCGCCCGTCGAAAATCAGGGGGGTATGCATGCGTGCCCGCACGGCTTCGAAGTCTTCATCGACAAATTCTTTCCATTCCGTGGCAATGACTAGTGCCTCCGCTCCATCGGTGGCGGTGAGGGCGGAATCGGCATAACGCAACCCGGGGATCAGATTCAGCTCCTGCGCTCGCTCCATGCCTTTCGGGTCGTAAGCCGTCACCTCCGCTCCTTCTGCGAGCATGTCCTGAATGAGATCGATCGCGACCGAGCTACGGAGATCGTCGGTGTCGGGTTTGAAGGTGAGCCCCCAGACCGCGATTTTTTTCTCGCGCAACACCCAGAGAGTCTTTCGGATTTTGTCGAGGAAGCGGCGTCGTTGATCGTCGTTAATGCGTTGCACGTCCTCTAGCAAGGTGAAGGGGACGCCCAACTCCCGGCTGATGGCGATGAAGGCGGCCAAATCTTTGGGAAAACAAGAACCGCCATAACCGAGCCCGGCATTGAGAAAATTGCGTCCGATCCGTTTGTCCATCCCGATGCCGTCCGCCACCATTTCCACATCGGCTCCGCTGGCTTCGCAGATGGCGGAGACGGCGTTGATATAAGAAATCTTCAGGGCGAGGAAAGAGTTGGCGGCATGCTTGATGAGTTCGGCGCTGTTGATGTCGGTGACCAGGACCGGGGCAACAAACGGCTCGTAAATTTTCCGCATGATCGCGGTGGCCCGGTCGCTATCGGAGCCGATAACAATCCGGTCGGGCTGCATGAGATCCGGGACAGCGGAGCCTTCACGCAAAAACTCGGGATTGCTGACCACATCAAATTCAGCTCCATGGCGGTTGTATCGCCGGATGGTGTCCGCCACTTTCTCACCGGTTTTGACCGGCACCGTGCTCTTGTCGACTATGACCCGGTAACCTGTGAGGACACCGGCAATTTCGCGGGCGACTTTCTCGATGAAACTGAGGTCGACACTCCCGTCGGGCTGGGGCGGGGTAGGAACGGCGATGAAAATCACCTCACTCTGGTCGACGCCTTCCTGGATCGATTCGGTAAACTTCAACCGTTTCGCGGCGACGTTACGGTGCACCAACTCTTCCAAACCCGGCTCGTAAATCGGAATCTCGCCGTTGCGCAACATAGCGACTTTGCGCGGGTCGTTATCGACACAAATCACATGATGCCCGACCTCGGAAAAACAAGCCCCTGTTACCAAGCCGACATATCCGGAACCAATGATGCAGATATTCATAATAAATGGGTAAACGCTGTGGGACGAACGATTAGGGAGGCGGTAGAAACCTGGCAAGTCCGAATGCCATCCATTTGCCCGCCTATTTGACCGCCTATTTGCCCGCCTATTGCTGAGCCGCGTTGGGGTCGAAATTAAAGGGCAATGAGAACTGGGGAAAATCCTTGAGAGTAATGGTGAACATGACCCCAAACTCGTCGACCCCGCGATTGTCGCGGATGATGGCCCCGACCGATGCCACCCAGGAGGTCAGGTCCCGATGGACACTATATTGCTGGCTTTCGAGCGTGCCATCCTCCGCTTCGATCTGGTGAAGGACGGAAAAAGCCCAGTGATCATTCACCCGTCCATAACCGCCGACCCGGAAGAGATTGCTGTTTTCGAAGAACGGATTGTTGTCGAGATAACGATGGCCGAGGGTAACCTGCACATCCGGGGTGATGGAGACATTCAGGTCGGTGTTGATCTCCGTAAACCCGGCGTTGGTCAGAGGGATTTGCGACGCAATACTGAGGTAAGCCCAGGGCACCGGCTCGAAGCGGAGGGTGTTAAACAAGTTTGAGACATCGGTAAGACTGTAGGGATTCTGAAAGTTGATGTCGAAAAAGGTGTCCAACTCCAACCAATTGACCGTTGAAGCATCCCGCCGCGTTTGCAGTCGGTTGCGGAATCCGAGTCGGAGAATATTCCAATCATCAATGGAATCGACGGCATTGAAATCTGGGAACTGAATCAGGGTGTATTGCGTCGTCGGCTGCAGGGTGTCGAAAAGGAGCCGACTCTGGGGTGCGAACCCGAAGTTGGTGACATGAGAGTAATCAAAATAAGGTTGGACCGTGTGGCGCAGCCCATCCAAACCCCAGGCTCGGGTGTCGATATCACTGTAAGTCTTGGTTAACTTAAAGGATCCCTCGATCCCCGCATTCAGGACCGGTTTAAATTTCGCTCCCGTGTGGCCGAAGGGCATCGCGGCCAGGGTGGTTTGCTCATAGTAAGTCCCCCGCACCCCGGCCCGCGGGATGATGTTTAGCCACCCGAAGAATCGCCCCGGATAACTGAGTTGATGCCAGCTATCGACCCGCAAGGTGTCGTAGTTGGGAATCAACGAGGTCCCTTCCGCAAACGCCTGGGTGAGAAATCCGACGGTCGTCCCGCTCTCATAAAAAACAGGGAGGCCAAACCAAGGCGTCCGAGCGGTATCCCATGCAAACTCGGGGAGACGTTCGACCGTCTGAAAGAAGTCGTTCGCCTGAAATTGCCCCAGCAAATTGGCGGTATAATTGTCGGAGCGATAAGTAAGCCAGGCGAAATTAGCGGGCTGCGGGTCGAGGGCGAAATCATTCTGAAAAAAGTCCTGCAACACATATTGATCGGATAATTTATCGATCCGCACCCGACCATAGAAATCTTCTGCCAACTCAAAGCGTTGGTCATACTCAATTCGGAAGCGGTTGGCATCGATCGGCACCCGAGGGATGGTAGTCAGGTTCAGATTCGGATCACGGTCGTTTAGGTAGTAGAAGGAGAGAAACCCCTCATTCTCCGGCTCGCCTTCGGGTCGAAACAGCAGGTCGAGCCCCAGACCCAGCCCCCGTTTGGAGCGCGGATCGACATGCACCACCCCGTCAAACGCTCCGTTGATCGGGAAACCATACTGCAACAAAGCGAAGGCTCCCCATAACTCCGAAAATCCTGCCGCCAATCCGAAAGAGACCGACTCGTCCAAGGGCTGATAAAGGTAGGGCCACCAAAAAACCGGCGTCTCTCCCACCCAGAGCGAAACATTCTCCATGACCACCCGGTCGTCGGCATAAACCCGCACCCGCCCGGCTCGGAGCTGGTAATCGGGCGTGGAAAGATCATGGGTGGTGGCCACCACCCCCTCGCCTTGGAACGCCCGCGGTCCCAAGGTGAACCCTTGCTCGGCCCGGACCTGAAACTGCTGCACCTTGGCTCGGAAATTCCCTGCGCGGGTCGCCCGGTTCTTCACGTTGTAAGAAGCCCGGTCCCCCGTGAAAAGCCCAGAGACACTGTAAATGCGAACGTTGCCCTCCAAAAAAATCTCGCCCGCTGCCGTATCATAATCGATCCGGTCGGCAAAGAGACTCGCGTCATCCGTGTACACCGCCACGTCGCCGCGAGCCGAGGCCACGGTCCCATCGTAAGTCGTGCCGCCGCGCGAGACGATTTCGACCGGGGAATCGCCCCCACCCGCAAACCCCGCCGTCTCGCTGAGAGTCTGTCCTAACGCGGATCCCCCCACCAGCAGCAGACTCAAGGCGATCGCCCCGAGACACCCCCGCCACAGGCACGGGTGCCGACCGGCGCTAATCCTCATAACCATGGGGATGTTGCCGATGCCAATCCCAGGCGCTCCGAATGATCGAGGGCAAATCTTGATACCGCGGAATCCAGCCGAGTTCCCTCTTGATCTTGTCAGAAGCCGCGATCAACCGGGGAGGGTCACCCGGTCGACGAGGCTGTTCCAACGCCGGGATCGGATGGCCAGTGATTTGTCTGCAGCACTCGATCACTTCGCGCACCGAATTTCCGCCGCCCGTGCCGAGATTGTAAAAGGCACTCTTCTCAACGCCCAACGCTAAGATGTGCGCCTGGGCCAAGTCCAAAATGTGGATGTAATCCCGAATACAGGTGCCGTCCGGCGTTTCGTAATCCGTGCCGAAAATCGTGGCCTGCTCCTTCTGACCGAGCGCAACCTTCAACACGTTGGGAATCAAATGCGTCTCTACCCGGTGATCTTCCCCATACAACCCCGTCGCTCCCGCTGCATTGAAGTATCGCAACGCGACAAATACCAGCCCGTGAATCTGGTCATACCACCGGAGCATCTGCTCAAAAATCAACTTCGATTCCCCATACGGATTGATCGGTCGCTGCGGCAACGTCTCATCCATTGGCAACCGGTCCGGCGGCCCAAACGTCGCGCAAGTGGACGAAAAAACGAACCGGCGCACCCCGCACTCGATCATGGCATCCAGCAGGTTAAGCCCGCCTGCCACGTTGTTTCGGAAATATTTCGTCGGATTTTCCATCGATTCCCCGACCAGGGCGTTGGCGGCAAAATGCATCACTGCATCCGGCTTGGCGGCTTGGATGGCGGTGAGAATGGTGTGGCGGTCAAGCAGGTCGCCCTGGAAAAATTCCGCGCGCGGATCGATGGCCCGACGGTGACCCTCACTCAGGTTGTCGAAGACACTGACCGTATGGTCGGCTCCCAGCAATTGTTCGACACAGATGCTACCGATGTATCCGGCTCCGCCGGTAACGAGGACGTTCATGATTCTTCAGAAGAGGCCGAGTCGGCGGAGGCCGACTCATCGAGTTTTGGGGTAAGGGATTGGACCATCCGGCGGACATGCGCATGACGCTGGCGCGGGGCAAGCACGGAATGGCTCTCGGCGTAACAGCCCCACTCGAGAATCTCAATCTCCACTTCGCGCACGCCCCATTTGCGCATTTCCCGTTGGTTAATTTTGTAAAGGTCGATGGTGTCGGTCCCGACCAACGCCGAGCCGTAATCATCGATTTGAAAAATTTCTTCTGTGCAGGAGAGTCGAAATTTTGTCCCCAACGGATATTTCGACCAATCGGCTGCGGCGCTTTTTACCTCGCCATTGCTCAGGGTGGTGCCCACGGCATTGGAGCGTCCATACCGACGATGATCGGCTTCGGTATGCGTGTAAGCCGTCGTGCGGATCACCACTTTTTCCCCTCCGAACGGACCGGCGGAGTGAAACGTTCCGCAGCCACTCAGAAAAAGCAGCGTCGGCAGGGCAAGATAGAGAGCGAAGCGAAAACACGACATAAACCGCATTCCCATAGCGGTCTCCCCTCCCCTTGACAAGCCCGCATGCCAAACCCATGCAAGAAAGGGCGCATTTTCAACCTGGAACGATGGGTCGGCGTTCGGCGCAGGGAAACGGGAAATCAACGGCCTGGCTTGCAGTGGGCGCATCTCCGAAAGTTGCGAAAAGTGTGGAGAGAGAGGGGGAAGCCGACGGCGCCACCGGCTCCC
>CAZSPO010000266.1:0-339 GCA_964608775.1 uncultured Chthoniobacterales bacterium
CGATAAATCGTCAGTGGGACCATTTCGCCGGTTACCGGGTTCCAGATCTCGGGTTGTTGAGCGGTGACGCGGAAGGTAACGGCCGCGGCGAGCGGCTGCGCTTGCGGGTTACGGATAAAATAGAAATCGGCGTTATCGGTCCGGCGGTGGATGAAATCCAGGGTGGCGCCGTGCACGGTGATGTCGGGACCGATGCCAAGCGACAGCAGGACTTCGCGCGGCGAATCGCCCCGGACGAGCGTGCCTTTTCCAACTCGGCGACGTGTGTTGACCTGGCCATCGGCCGATCCCCAGATTTCCTCAGCGAGTTTCTGGACAGCTTCGCTGGCAGCCGGTTGA
>CAZSPO010000266.1:349-2161 GCA_964608775.1 uncultured Chthoniobacterales bacterium
GCAGTCCCGGCGCCCGGACGGGTTTGGGGCCGATTACAGTGGCGCCGGCTTTCAGGAGCGCATGGATCTTTTCCAAAACCGGGAGCGACATGGCCTCACGCTCGGGCAGCACAAGAACCCGGTAAGTCTGACCATGTGGAAGAGCCAGTTTGCCGTCTTTGACAGAAAGCCGGTTGAGCAGAATGCCGGCATTGGCGATATCGTAATCATAACCAAAGCCCAGTCCTTCCCTCACATGTTTCGGTTTGGCAAAATAGGGCGCCGCTTCGCCGTGATAATAGAGGACGTCACCGACAAAGTGGCCCTGTTGCAGCATGAAGCTGGAACGCGCGAGGTAGTCCATGAAGCCACGCGATTTGGGCCACCAGATAAGGTTTTCACTAATCAAATTCGCAAAGCCGTAACTCCAGCCCGGCAGTCCGGCCTCCGGCGGCGTGTGCGGGAAGGTATGGAAATCGATCCGGTTCAGTCCTTCGGCAAAGGCGCGGTCGGAATACGGTTTGAGGTCGCCGGGGCCGTAATTCCAGAGATGAACGCCGGTGAAAGCTTCGGCGGTGACGTAAGGCTGCCCATAAAGGTGAGCCGCGCTGGCGATGCCTTTGACGATCTGGAGATTCTCGCGCGGTCCCCGGTCGTGAACCCAGAATTCGCCGCGCGGAAACGACAGCACGCCGGAAGAGCGGATGGTTTCCATGGGCACATCGTCGTGAACCGGCGGCCCGGGCCCCGCCGCCTCGGCGGTGAAACCGATCCCGAAACGCGCGCAGACTTCGGTGGCCTTGGCGTAGTGATTCTCGATGACGAGGTCGCTGATCAGGTTCTGGAAATCGAAGAGGAAAGCGTTCGTCGTTTTCTCGTCGTCCACGGTGTATCCCGCGAGCGCGGGCATGAACGACTTCAAGTCATAACCACATTCCTCGCGAAAAAGCTTCGGCAAGGCGGGCGTCCAGATTCCTTTGAACTCATAGCTGTCGGCGCAGAAATACTGGATCGGGCTGCCTCGCAACGGGCCGGTGTGATTCTCCATTTTTTCCAGCAACCAGGTCAGGTGGATTTCGGTAGCCTCGGGATTCAGGAAATCGACCGGCGGTTTCAGCGTCGCAGGTGTCGGCGTCAGGCCGGTTTCCGTGGTGCGCGACCAGAGCAGGCGCAGAATGGTCCACTTCCCGGCCGGAACCTCCCATTCGATGTTGTCTCCATCCATCATACCGGTTAGCTCCACGATCCGGTTTCGCTCCACGGTCTTGCCGCTCGGGAATGCCAGCACAGCCACGTGGTCCCAATGCTTCGGCCGCCCTTCCCTGTCGCGTTCCATCATTTGGTAGCCGAAATGTTTGTTAGGCTCGATTTCAGGAAACGGAAGCGCTAGTTTATGCTTACCAGTTCCGGTCACCTTAACCTCCGTGTGAAACAGGGCCATGTGCGAATGCTCGGGGTCGGGAAAGCTGACCGATTGATTCCAGATGAAGCCGAGCTTGAAACCGGTTTCCTTGGCCGCTTCGACCGCGGTTCCAACGCCGCTCAGAAACTCGTCGCTGACCACGGCGGGACCGACCGGCATGAAGCCCTCGTTCTTGCCAAAAGACGGCGCGTCCCAAATGTCGAACCCGCCCATGCCGTTCCGGTGGGCGAGCTGGATCTCACGCCAGATTTCCGTTTCGCCAAAGTTGCCGTTCAGCCAGGTCCAAAGCCCGCGCGGCCGGGCATCGATTGGCGGGTTGTGAAAACCTTTTTCCAAGTCGTCAGCCGCCCAAGTAAGCGAGGCGAACAAAAACAGAGCGGCGGCAAAGACGGGTCGAATAGGAAGCATAA
>CAZSPO010000266.1:2171-5382 GCA_964608775.1 uncultured Chthoniobacterales bacterium
TTTATCCGGGTTTCGGCAGTTCCGGATGTCTTCAAGGTTCGTGGTAAGGCATGCGCAGAAAGTCTGAGGCGCTGGGGGCGTTCGGGTAAGTTTCAGTCTCAGGATCCTGGAGGAAACCCTTCAATTCGTTGATTCCCTGATTACCGGCGCCTATCACTCCCAGCGTGACAAGTCCATAGGCCGGTGGACGATCGGCGGCGAAGAGCAGATGCGGTAAAATAGCGGAACCGGCAGTCAAGCTTGGCCCGCATGTGATAAAGCGGCAGCGGGATGTTTTCATGGCGGCGAGGATGTTATGATATGTGAGCGGGGCACGAAAGGTTGGATCCATGAAGACTGAGAACCGGTCCGATCTCTACGAGAGAGCTGGAATGGTGGAATCTCTGCTCAAAAATCTGGATATTTTGATCGGCCTCTCCTAACGGGAAGCAGCTTCTGCCAACTCTTCGCACCGCGGCCGCAACTGCCCGCAATACGGGGAAAAATTCCAAGGGTCCGGTGATGCCTTCGTGGCTTGTATTCAGCCTTACTCCGATTTTTCGGCCCTTGAGTTCGCCTTCCGCGCAACAGCGGCTGGAAGAATGAACACGAAAAAGAGAAAGGCCGCATCGGCTGAAAGCATCCACCCCATAGTCCAACCCGGATACCATGGACCCGCGCCGCCGTTGACCCGCACAATCCACTCGCCGGCGATGACGAAAAGATTGGCCGCGATCATGCCGAGGGACATGCGCCATTTAGCCCGCCGCGAAAGATTCATGCCGGCCCAGCAAGCGTTCGTGTCCCAGGACGTGAGGCAGGTTACTCCGCCGGTTTCTTTTCCGCCGTGAATGTGCCTTCTCCCAGAACCATGTCGAATTTTCCATCCTTAATCTTCGTGCCCTCGGCGTTATCTTGCCGCGGAAATCGATGTCATACCCGTGGTTGCCGCGTTCATAAACGGCTTTGCGACTGACGGAGCCTCCGGGCTTGGCGCTACGCAGTTGCGATTCGGCGATGGTAAAGCGGAAGGGTCTGCCAGTGAAATCCTTATCGTCTTCCTCTTTTGTGAGAAAGGTGAGCGTGAATGTCTGGCTGAGTGCTTTGGGATCCTGCCCGTGTTTGCCTTTTTCGCCCACGGTGGTGAAGGTCCATTCGCCGGCCATGACTTCCATCTTGTCCGAAGCGGCCGCTCCCGTGGCGAGGATCAGAAACAGCGCCGCTTGCATGAGTAGGTGAGTTTTCGTTGTAAACATTGTAACGTAGGTTTATTTTTCCGATTCTATCGAGTTGCCAGATCGGCGTCTATTATACTTTGGTATAATGCAGGTTATACCACGGTCAAGATTTCGGGAGTCACTCCTTCACTAGATCCACCCCGATGATCAGGCGAAATTCTTTGCCGAACGAGCTGCCATCGATCTTAAGCTTGCGCGTTCCGCCGATGGGAACGATGAGGCAGGTGGTTAACCCCGCGGCTTTTAGTTCAATTCGCTCAATTTCGACTTTTTCGCCACCTCCGCCGGGCGCCTCGACAGGAAGAGTGGTTACCTTTGGGTCCCAGGTATACTGAAATCCAAGCGCCAGGGTGACGTTCTTTGCGTCCGCATCCAAAATCGGTTCTACTTCAAGTTGGGTGCCGACATGGACCGTGGCGTGTTGAGGTTGAGGTGGCGAAATCGTGAAATCATAGCCTGAAGTATAGGGTTTGCGGGCTCCCAGGGTGATTTTGGCGGCCTGGCCTGAAAAGGTCATGACTTGGGGATCGTCAACGTGTTCGCTTTATTTCCATCTCCGCTTACTTCGCGAAGCACCGCACGAATGAGAACGACCGGTTGGTCCGAATTCTCCGGTTGTTTCGCCGCTTGCTCGACTTTTTGCGCGGGCTCAAACCGGATTCCATCCGGCTCGACCACCAAGGTGGATTTCGCAAGGGTTGCCAGGTATTTGAGCGTCTCAGACACCGGAATGTCTTTCAGGCGGAGCGTAATCAGAGCATCTTCGGGAGGGTAGGATTTCACCTTTACGGGCTCGCCTTTGACGTGCTTCAGGGAGAAATCGATCGCGGCGTCAACCGGCATGTTTTTGAAATCCAGATCGCCGATTACGGCTGCTTTGAGCCGATCCTCCAAAGCGGCGCCTTCAGTTTTTGTTCCGGCCTTCACGGGCTTACTTTCGGGGTTGTCAACTGCATAAGCCATCTCCCGTTCCGCTCCCAGCCAGACCACGAAAAAACAGAGGGTGACAAACCCGGCTCCGGTCAAGAGGCGGCGGCGAAAGGGAGAGGGAGGCGTGGTGGCGAGAGATTCAATACGCTTTTTCATCGTGTGCTTGAGGTTAGAATCCATTGATAGTATCGGTTCGGGAAGCGGATTCCGCCGGCGAGAAACGGAGGCATAGAGTTTGAGGAGGGTTTGGCCGTATTCCCGTGGGGATTTCGCGGCGCGGGCGGCCAATTCGTCGCAGGCTTCCTCCCGGTCGCGCTCGGCCATGCGGAACGCGATCCAGGCCAGCGGGTTACTGAAAGGGATTCGCTTTTCGGCCCTCCCGCTCCCGAGTCACCATTGGGCCGGGGAAGAAGGGGGTCCAGGGGGAAGAAGGGGTTTTCCCCGCGTTCTCGACCCAATTTGAGCCGAGTTGGGCGGATTGCTCAAGCATTTTCCGGGTCGTGTAGCGCATGGAGGCGTCAATTCCCCGGTTACAGGCCAAATCTGGGCACAACGGTTCCCTACCCCGGCAATCGAAGGGGCATCTCTTCCCAGGGCTTGGGGTCAATTGGCCGAGAAAACCGGCCACTCCTCTCCCGGTCCCGGGTCGCCGTCGAGGACCTTTGAGGCTGGAGACTGGAGACTGGAGACTGGAGACTGGAGACTGGAGACTTTAGGCTGGAGGAATGAGCTTCGCGCCCAGATTACTACCGCCTAAAGCCTTCAGCCTACGGCCTGAGGCGGCCCAGACCGAGACCGGCGGGACGTCAAGTCGGCTCAATACTTTCGAAGTCGTAGGGCGCCTCGGGCGGTGGTGGCAGTGGCGAATTTAGGCAGGAGGCGGGAGACCGCAGGCGGGAGGCAATCAAGAACGACGCAGCGCTCTCAGCAGTCCATTAAGCACCTTGGCCGTTTCGGCAGACGCTGGACTCAGTTCGTGGTGCGCCGATTCAGGGAGGAAGCCTAGTCGATGCGAAAGGCCAACCTGATATTCGACCTCTCGCGCGGAGCCATATGCGATATCG
>CAZSPO010000267.1:0-5362 GCA_964608775.1 uncultured Chthoniobacterales bacterium
CCGCATGCGCCACGTCACCGGCAGCCTCGCCGCGAAAGTCCCCGAGGCCGCCCGCACAGCGGTCGATATGGCCCTCTACGATCTCATGGGGAAAGAGGTCGGCAAACCGGTCTATCAACTTCACAATGGGGGGCATCGTAAATCATTCAGCGTTTTCGGCACGGAATACGGCCAGACGTTGGAAGAAAAAATGACCCAGATCGAAGGCTTCCTTGGCCGCCATTTCACCGGGGTCGAAACCAAGCTGTTTGTTGAAGGCGACGTCACCCTGGGGCGGGTGCAAGAAAAAGCCCGCATGCTCCGGCACATTCTCGAAAATGTCCCCGAATCCTTCGAGGTCATGGCCGATTGCAATCTCCGCTGGGGCCCGGCGGCGAATGTCATCCTTGCTATCAAAGGCTACCAACTTGACCGGTATCCCAATCTTTTGCTGGAACAACCGGTCCCTTATACCGACCTCTCCGGGCTTCAGAAAATTCGGCAGTCGGTCTCCTGCCCGATTATTTCCGATGAAAGTTCGCTCTCTGCCGAGATGGTTTTTCAACTCGGCCAACTTCAAGCTTGCGATATTATTTGTGTGAAACTCCCGCGCGTCGGGGGGCTCTACCCGGCCCGTCAAGTCATCACGGTCGCTGAGGCCGCCGGGATGGCGGTGAAGACGGACTCCGGCGTCCATGGGAAAGTGGCCGATACCGCCACGGCCCATCTCGCCTCCTGCACCCAACTCTCTCACCCCATCTCGGATGGCTGGACCTGGCTCGAGCCCGACATCTCCATCGGGGGGATCGAAATCGATGCGGACGGCATGGTGCACCTCCCTGAAACCCCAGGTCTCGGCGTCGATTTCGATCCGACCGCCGCCCGTTCCATCGCTTGGCAACCCTAACATCTTCTATGCGCCCTCCATTTGAACCTCGCGGGGTCATCCCCGCTGCCCTTCTCCCGTTCACTCCCGATTACGCGATCGACCCGCCCGCTTTCAGCCAGCATCTCCAAGATCTGGCCGCCGTGAATGGGGTCACCGCGATCACGGTCAACGGCCATTCCTGCGAAATCCACGCGCTCACCTTTGAGGAACAGCGCCGCGTCCTCAGTCTTAGCCGCGAAGCGGTCGGCGATAAAATGCCCTTGGTCGCGGGAATCTACACCGGGAGCAGCTTGGAAGCCGCCCGACTCGCTGCCATGGCCCAGGCTGAAGGAGCCGATGCGCTCCTCATTTTCCCGCCGGAAAGCGCGGCCATGGGCGGTCAGCTCCGGCCGGAAATGGCGACCCTCCACCTCCGTCACATCACCGACGCGAGCGACCTACCTCTGATTCTTTTTCAATATCCCATGGCCACCGGCCTCGGTTATCCGTTCGATACTCTGTTGGAGTTGTGCCGGACGTTTCCTAACATCTGCGCGATCAAAGATTGGTGCAACGATCCGGTCTTGCACGAGCGCCATATCCGAGCGTTGCACGGTCTCGAACGGCCGGTGAACGTCCTAACCACGCACAGCGCCTGGTTGTTCAGCTCGCTCGTCCTTGGCTGCGACGGTTTGCTTTCGGGTGCCGGCAGCGTGATCGCCCCTCTGCAAACCGCCCTCTTCCACGCGGTGCAGGCTGGTGATCTTGCCAAGGCCCGCCTCTTGCACGACCAGATGTATCCGGTCACCTCGGCTTTCTATCGTCCGCCATTGCTCGATATGCATAACCGAATGAAGGAAGCCTTGGTGCTGCAAAAGAAAATCCCGCGCGCCACCGTCCGCCCGCCGCTGGCACCGCTGCCAGCCGAAGAGATCATTTCTATCCGCGAAGCGCTTCGGCTGGCAAACTTGCGAACATGACGAGAAACAGCGGGGCGCTTCCCCCCCAAAGAATGTCTGTTTCACCCACCAAAAATTGAAAACGCCCTTGAGGCTGACCGACCCTCCCCAGATGACCCCTCGCCATCCACTTAATCGTCCTCCCGGTTCCCCCCCGTTCTGCTCGAAAAATCGAAGGGCTCTTCTCTCGATTGCCATGTTCGGCCTGATCGTTCTGGTCGCGCAACTCCATGCCGAGCCACTCGATCTTTACATCGCAACGGGTGGCCGAGGTTCCTCGGACGCTCCCTCTGGAATTTACCACGCCACCTTTGACTCCGCGACGGGTAAACTGACGACGCCGACCCTTGCCGCCGAAGTGCAACATCCGGCTTTCCTTGCTATCGCGCCCGACGGACGCTTCCTCTACTCCGCCCGTGCCGAAGAGGGCAGTTCGAAGGTGGCCACCTTTGCCATCGGCGAGAAGGGTGCCCTGACCTTTCTCAATGCGGCCCCTTCCGAGGGGGTGGTGCCTTGCCATCTGCAAACGGATCGGACGGGGAAGGCCCTTTTCGTTGCGAATTTTCGGGATGGAAAGATTGCTTCCCTGGGCATTCGTGAGGATGGCAGTCTTGAGCCTTCCCAATCGGTGCATCAACACGAGGGTTCTAGTATTCTGCCTCGCCAACAAGGGCCTCATCCGCATTCCATCTATCCAAGTCCCAACAACCGTCGGGTCTTCGTGCCCGATCTCGGATTGGATAAGGTGGTCGTTTACACCTTCAACCCAGATGATGCTTCCCTGCAGCAAGAAACCGAGATTGTGCTGCCGCCCGGCTCCGGCCCGCGCCACATGAATTTTTCCAGCGACGGTCGGCATGCCTACGTGCTGAACGAGATCGGGCTGACTGTGGCGGTTATCGATCTCCGCGAACTGACGGTGACACAATCCGTTTCCACCGTCGAAGAGGCCGAAGAGCCTTCCCGGCAATCCGCTTCCGAGATCCGAGTTCATCCCAGTGGCCAATTCGTTTATGCCGCCAATCGCGGTGGGGGAGCCGACTCCATCGCCGTGTTTCGTGCGAACATTGGACACAATCGAAACGGCCATCTTGAGCGGATCCAAGTCGTTCCTGCCGAAGTTCGCATTCCCCGGAGTTTTTAGATCGATCCGACGGGACGTTGGCTGCTGGTGGGCGGTCAGGGGTCGGGAGAAATCGCGATCTTTTCCATCGACCAAGTGACAGGTGAGCTGACGTTCACGGGAGAAAAAATCCCGGCACCGAGCCCGGTTTCCATTGAATTCCTTCCATTGGCAAAACTCTCCAGCCCTGCCATGTTTGCCAAGGCGCTTCGTGGCAGTTGGAATGCTTCCACTGGGAGGTTTTACAAGCAATACAATCAACCACCTATCAGTGCCGAACACATCGAAGCATTGGTCTCATTTCCCGAAATCAAAATCCTGCATTTAGATGGGATCAAGATCGACCTCGAAATGGCGAAGGCAATCGGCCAAGCTAAACATCTACAAGAGCTGCTGATTGTTCATGTCAACGTTGGGGAGAGCGCCTTACTCAGGGAATTCGCCAAGATTAAGACATTGACGCACATTCATGTTGGCAGCTCGACATTTGGTGACGAGGGACTGGAGATCTTAACCGGTTTGTCTAACCTCAAAACGTTGGCCCTTGTTCACGTCAGCCGCGATCCTGCCAACCCGATTACGGCGAAGGGGCTGCAAGCCGTGGCAGATCGCTTGCCCGATCTCGAAGTGTTTTACATTAACTTGCATCGCATGGACGACGACATGATACCGCAACTGGCTCGATTGCAGCGGCTAAAGTCTTTGAGGCTTGAAGATACCGACGAGGCGTTTCGGGCAAAAGTGCAGGAAGTCCTGCCTGATACCAAAGTAGGCGGTCGTAAACTTTGATGTTCTGCGCCGAATGTTGTTAGATCGCACCTAGTTAATCCCTGCCTCTCCAGCGGGAGAGCCTTGACAGCCCTCCAAGCATTTCCATTAGAACGACAAACTAAAAAACTTCAGTCATTCACCCTAACATAATGAGACAATACCTCCTCCTCTCCTTGGCCTTACTTACTCAGCCGCTTTGGGCTGCCGAACTCGCGATTCCGGAGGAACAAGCGGCCGTTGCAGCCATCGCGGAAGGCTTCTTTGAGAACCCTCCTGAATGGACCACGAGAAAGGAAGGGAAAGCCCTGGTTTGGTCCAACAGCCCCCTCACAATTAGAATCACAGTGAATGAAGCAGGAAGCGCTGTGGAGTATTTCTCCAATGGTTTGCCAATGACGAATGCGCGCATCGCCAAACTGGCGGCATTAAAAAACCTGAAAAAGGTGGGGTTCGATCACAGTGGGCAATGGCATTACAAGGAGATTCCCATGGAGGAATTCAGCGGGGCCGGTTGGGAAGCGCTCACAGCCTCATCGGTCGAGGAGGTCAAGATTGGAGGGTCTCATATGAGCGTGCCCGCCGAGTTGGCCTTGAGTCAAATGCAGAATCTACGACGTCTCTATCTCGGGCATGTGCCGGTGAGCGCGGAGGGGATTGCCGCGATCGGTCAGCACGCCACATTGGTAAGTTTGAGAATTGGAGCCCAACACAACACGATCAAAGGATTATCTTGGTATGAGGCGATTCCCCAATTGATCCCTATTCCAACCTTGAGGGAGATCACCGTGGATGAACTCTTTCTCACTTGGGACAACAGCCTGGGTGCCATTGCCGAAAAAGGAAAACATCTCAAACGCATCGTCTTCGGAAATGGCAGCGTGATTTTTCCCGAGGATGCGGAGCGCCTCAAGGCGGCGCTGCCGGAGACCGAGATTGTTTTGGAGCCATACCACGACGTTCTCCATGGCAGGTACGGCAAGTTTTATGGTCCACGGCTCAAGGGGCTGATGACCCCAGAGGAATTCGCGCGGCTGGAAGAACTCGCAAAATCCGCTCAATGACTTTCCACTATTCACAACGAAACAAAGTAGGGGCTGTTGCGTATCTGAAAATGTTAATCTCTTAGTTGTTCGGTTTAAACTTCGGTAAGATAAGAAACTCCTAAATATCTTTGAACGAATGATAGAATTAATGACCTTAGTTCGGTTCGGCCTGTTGACGTTTGTCTTTTTGTCTAGCTTTGCCCTGCGGGCTGCCGAGCCGGAACAGCACCTGTATGCTGGAATTGGCAATAATCTCCACGCTCTCAGTCTCGATGGGAAATCGCGGATTTATGCCAAGATTCCGGGGGGATTACGTGGGATTGACGTCGACGCAAATGGCAATATCCGGGTTTTGCGCAATCGGATGTTCAACTGCCCGAGCCAGCCAATCTCAAGCCAGCCGATTCATGCCGGGCCAGTTTATTGGATTCACAATATTCTCTGGAATGTCTACGGAGGCAGGGGCAATTTCAAAGAGCACAGCGGTGCCCAGGCTTATGTGTTTATGCACAACACCGCTTCGGGCCATATGATGACTCCCTTTCATATGTCGCCACCCCCGGATAAAACGACCTGGTGGATTCAGAACAACCTGAGTATCGGAATCGAGACCTGGAAA
>CAZSPO010000268.1:0-5360 GCA_964608775.1 uncultured Chthoniobacterales bacterium
ATTTGCCGATGGGTTTGAGATTCCGTGGTGCGGGCCCCGATGGCCGACCAACAGATCAGGTCGGCGATATATTGCGGCGTGATCGGGTCGAGTAGCTCGGTCGCGGTGGGGAGTCCCAGGTCGATTACCTCTCGCAGGAACGTCCGCGCCAGCCGCATGCCACCGGCGATATCGTGGGTGCCATCCAGATGCGGGTCCATGATCAGCCCTTTCCATCCGACGGTCGTCCGGGGTTTTTCAAAATAAACCCGCATGACAATCAGCATCCGATCGGCGACCTCCCGGGCGATCCGGGCGAGGCGAGCGGCATACTCTCGGCCCGCAGCCACATCGTGAATCGAGCAAGGGCCCACTACGAGGAGGAATCGGCGGTCGTTTGTGAAGATGATGCGATGGATTTCTTCGCGGGCCTGCAGGATAAATTGCGATTGCGCCTCGGTTTTTGGCCGTTCAGCGAGCAGGTCGGCGGGGCTGGGGAGCCGTCGGGTTTCGACGACATGGATGTCAGAGGTCCGTTGCATGAGAAAAGAGGAGCAGAAGAACGGATCCCGGTTCCGGCGGCAAGCATGGTTTCGAGGGACCTTCGCGGGGGTGCGTATGCCAATCCCCGAAGAGTTCACCCCCCTGGTTCATAAAAGCAGGAAGGGGTTGCACCGCAGATTTTTGGGCAGGGCGCGAAGTTCAGGCGGGGGCGTATCCGTTGTGATACGTAACCGCCTGAACGACAAAGCCCTGCGCAAAAAGATCAAGCAAACACGACGGGTTTTATGAAACAGGGGGGGCACTCACCAACAGAGAGGAAACTTGTATTTTCCCACTTGTCATTTGTAAAAAGTCAGGATGCCCGCTCCCCCCACGCGCATCACCGCCCAGCAGGTTGCCAAGAGGGCGAAAGTCTCTTTGCCCGCCGTTTACCAGGCTTTGAACGGGACAGGGCGAATGCGTCTGGAGACCCGGGAGCGGGTGTTGGCGGTGGCGAAACGGCTGGGGTTCCGCCTGAACCGATCGGCTTCTTCCACAAAAAGTGGGCGGCACGATGTGATAGGACTGTTGGTGGCAAATTGGGAGATGCTGCCCAAGAGCATGTTTTTTGGGCTGGCGTTGGAGGCGAGAAAGGCCGGGTTTCGCTTGCTCACGGATGTGCTGACACCCGATGGCGAGGCGCATGTCCTTTCCCACGATTGCGTGGACGGGCTGTTGGTTTTCGAGGATTTCCCCAAAAAGGTGGCAAAAAGAGTCGATGCCCTTCATTTGCCGGTAATTCGGATCAACACCAACCAGCGGGAAGGGGAGGGGAGGATTACCTTCGATGAGGAGGGAGCTGCCTGCCACGCGGCGCGCGTGCTCGCTGAGGCAGGATGCCGGACGCCGGTCTATGTCGTCTCTGCATTTCCCACCGGCCATTACTCCGAGGGGGTGCGGCAAGCCGGCTTCTTGGAAGCGGCTCGTCGGCTCGGTCTCCGGCCCCGGGGACCGGTCGTTTTGCCCGAGGTGGACGAGGAACACCCGACAGCGCCTCTCCCGCAGGTGCGGCAGGTGGTGCGGAACCATCGGGATGCCGATGCGTTTGTCCTGTATGACGACCGGTTTGCCGCAATTTTGATCGAGGCGTTCCGGCAGGAAGGTCGGGCTATGTCGGCGATGCCGAGAGTCATGGCTTTTGGAGAGAGCTGGCGAAGTCGCCAACTTTTCCCCCCGATCCTTAATCTCCGCATCCCAGAAGCAATCCTGACCCGGGCGGTGCTTACTGCGGTTCACAGCGCGATTCAGACGGGGATCTTACCGCCGGGCCAGTCCCTTTCCTACGAATGGATTGACCGGGCGTCATCATCCGTCCCTCTCTTGCATTTAGGGGCGGATACCAGGAAGGTAGGGGAATGACGAAATCCCCATTGGAACCGCTCGTTGCAGCAGAAGGTCTTTTCATTCTCCATCTTTTCTACGCGATCGACGCTGTCTCATGGAGCGAACTTGATGAAGAGGAACGGCTGACGGCCCGCGCCCGATTTTCTGCCACGGTGGAGCAGGTGCGGGCGATGCCTGACACCCAGCTACTGACTTTCTCGGTGATAGGCGGCAAGGCAGACCTCGGGTTCATGTTAGTCGGGCCGGATCTGCATCGGGTGAATCAGGCGGAGAAACAACTGGCGCAAGGCCTTGGTCCCGGGGTGTTGGTGCCGGCTTATTCCTACTTCTCCATGACTGAACGGAGCGAATACACCACGACCGAAGAGGAGTATGCCCTTTGCACGTTGCAAAAGGAAAAGGGCCTCCAACCGGGGACCGAGGCGTATGAGAATGCCCTCGTTGAGTTCCGGTCGCGGATGGAAAAATATGGGAAGGACCGGCTTTACCCGAACCTACCCGATTGGCCAGTGATTTGCTTTTATAGCATGACGAAACGGCGGGCCGTTAATCAGAATTGGTATGCTTTGGTTTTTGAGGAGAGGAAACGGCTGATGGCTGGTCACGCCCGGGTGGGACGCCAATGGGCGGGCCGCATTCGCCAACTCATCACCGGCTCGACCGGGCTGGATGATGAGGAATGGGGGGTGACGCTGTTTGCGAAAGATCCCGGTGAAATTAAGGGGATCGTGTATGAAATGCGTTTCGATGAGGTGAGCGCTATTTACGCGGATTTCGGCCCCTTTTATGTCGGGCTCCAACTTGCCCCTTCGGTTCTGCTCGATCGGGTGCTTCCGGAGGCGGCATGAACGCGCCGCTCTCCGAACTGGCCCGAAAAAGGGAACGTCTCACGGCCCAGCTCTCCGAGTGCGCCCCGTTGTTAGTGGCATACAGCGGGGGAGTGGACAGCACCGTCCTGCTGGCGTTAGCCCGCGAAACTCTCGGGGAGTCGGGGGTGTTGGGCGTGCTCGCCGACAGCCCTAGCCTGCCCCGGGCGGCTCTGCGCGATGCCTTGGCTCTGGCGGAACGGGTCGGCGCTCGGGTGGAAGTGCTTCGCACGGAGGAAATGGAGAACCCCGATTATGCCGCCAATCCCCCGAACCGTTGCTACTTCTGCAAAGCCGAGCTTTTCAGCCGCATGGAGGTCTTTGCCCAATCGGGCGGCTGGCACCACCTTGCTTACGGGGAAAACGCAGATGATCAGCACCAAGTCCGACCGGGACAACGGGCGGCAGCGGAATTTCAAGTCCTTGCCCCGCTGCGCGATGCAGAGCTCTCGAAAGCGGATGTGCGTGAATTGGCGCGTGAACGCGATCTGCCTAATTGGGATGCACCAGCCCAACCGTGTCTCAGCTCTCGAATTCCGCACGGTATCCCGGTAACCGCCGCCGCCTTGGCTCGGGTGGAACAGGCCGAGGCGTGGTTGCGGGAACAGGGATTCCGCATTTTCCGCGTGCGACATGCGAGCGCGCCAGAGGAGACGCCGCTGGCCCGGGTGGAGATTGCACCGGAGGAATTGGCCAAAGCCTTTGCCCAACCCCAACGGATTGAGGCTGGCATCCGGGCGGCGGGGTTTGAAGCCGTGGAAATCGATCCGCGTGGCTACCGGAGTCCAGCGGGGTGAACGGTGGCTGTTCGTTTCCCGTTTCTTTGCTGGGGGAGCGGCGGCTTGATCACAATCGCACGGCGATCCTGTATGCGTCGTTGGCCTTTGCGGGTGCCTTGGTGCTTTGGCCTCTTTATTATGCGCTGACCTGTTGGTTTTGGCTGTTGAGCACCGCTGCCGCCGGGCATTTCGAGTCTGGGTTACCCCCGAAATTTGACTTTTGGTTTGCCGTTTCTGGCGCGGGTTTGCTGGGGGTGCGCTGCATGGCGGGGCCTTGGCTCCACACCGGACGCTGGGGACGAAAAATTCTAGGGCCGCATCTTTTCGCCCAACTGCTGCTACTGCCAGCGACTTTCACCTTGGAAATCGTGGCGAATCTACGCGGTCTGGTTTTTTTTACGGCGCGAGAGGAGCAGACCGCCTTGATTTTGTTGAAGGCCATTTGGCAGGTCGGTCGGCTGCCTGCTACGCAAGTGGGGAGTCTGACGCTGAATCGGGCGGAGCAGAGGCGGGTGCTTCTCCGGCTGCTGCTTTTGGGGTTGCTGGAAGTGAGGCAGGAGGAGGGGGTGGGAAGCGTTTATCGGCGGCCCCAAGCCTATGTGGCCATGGGACCACGCACCCAATTCACGGTGCCGGAGGCAATTCGGACGGTTCGCTCCCCATCGCGAAACAACCTGCCAAACGGTCGGCCGCCGATTCAATGACTGTTGAATCCGGTCCTTCCACCAGGATGCGAACCTTCGGTTCGGTGCCGGAGTAACGGACCAACACTCGACCGGCACCGCCGAGGGCCGCTTCGGTTTGGGCGATGGCCTGAGAGAGGCCTGGGATGGTCTCGAGTGGGGGGCGAGCGGGCACGTAAAGGTTGCGTTGGGCTTGCGGGAATTTCTTCAAACAGGCACGCAGCTGACTGAGTGGTTCGCCCGTTTGTTCGAGAATCGCCAGGATTTGGAGGGCAGTGACGAGGCCGTCACCCGTGGTGGCAAACGGGCGAAAAATGAGATGACCACTCTGTTCCCCCCCCAGCCCGGCTCCTTGCCCACGCATCGCCTCAATGACATGCCGATCCCCGACCGCCGTGCGGATGACACGGCCGCCATAAGCGGCGATGAGCGGGTCAAGGGCGAAGTTGCTCATGATCGTTGCGACGAGCAGGCCACCGGGAAGCTGGTTTTCCCGGAGCAAATGCACCCCGGCAATGGCGAGCAACTCGTCGCCATCCAGCGCCCCCCCCTTTTCATCGACAAATAGCACCCGGTCGGCATCGCCGTCGAACGCCACCCCGCAGAAGGCTCCATGATCGCGGACCGCTGCGGAGAGGGCCTCGGGATGCGTGCTGCCGCAGCCGTCGTTAATTCGCCCTCGGACCGGGTCGCAGCCGATCGTAATGACATCGGCACCCAGCTCGCGGAAAAGAGCAGGCGCTGCGAAAGCGGCGGCCCCGTTCGCGGCGTCTATCACCAGCTTGCGGGCGTGCAATTGAAGTCCAGCGGGGAACGCACGGCGGATGAGGTTCAAGTAACGGTCCACAGGTGATTCGAATGGGCGTTCACCGCCGGTTTGTTCTGGGGAGCAACGCGCTGTGGCGAGGGCGTGTTCGTCTTGGAAGCATTCCACAATGGCGGCTTCTAAGGCGTCGTCTGGTTTGTAACCGTCCGGACCGAAAAACTTGATCCCGTTGTCGGCAGGCGGATTGTGGGAGGCGGAAATCACGGCTCCACAGAGGGCGCTTTCTTCTCGGACAAGGGCGGCTACGGCGGGGGTGGGGATCATCCCGAGGCGCACCACGTCAATCCCGGCAGATTGAAATCCGGCTGCGAGGGCATTTTCCAGCATCGGCCCGGAGGGT
>CAZSPO010000269.1:0-5344 GCA_964608775.1 uncultured Chthoniobacterales bacterium
GCGTCGAGTTGGTCGCATCCAAATCCTTCCAAGGTGCGCACGGCAAAATGTTCGGTCAGGACAAAGGCGGCTTGCTCGGGCAGAAAGGCGTAATCATCGGTCGTCGTCGTGTGGGGGAGCGCAAGGGTGGCGGCTTGTGTTTCCGGCAGCACCAACTCGGCCGGGGCGATCCGGGCCAGTTCATCATGCAACGCGTGGGTTGAAGGAAGTTGGGTGATCCGAAAATCGCCGGTGGTGATATCCAGGAAGGCGAGCCCGTAATCCTGCCGGTGCTGCCAAGCGGCGGCCAAGTAATTCGGGCGCTGGGCGTCGAGCAGGGTGAGATCGTTGATGGTGCCCGCGCTGACGATTTGGCTCACCTCCCGTTCGACGATTTTGCCGGGGCGCACCTCGCCCACTTGCTCGCAGATCGCGACTCGTTTGCCGGCGGCAATCAACTTGGCGATATACCCAGGAGCGGCATGGTAAGGGACGCCGCACATCGGCACTTCGCCTCGTTTAGTGAGGGCGACTTGCAGAATGCCGGCCGCCATTTTGGCATCCTCGAAAAACATTTCGTAAAAGTCCCCCAACCGAAAAAAGAGGATAACGTCGGCGGGCAGCGAACGTTTGACGCCTTGGTATTGGCGCATCATCGGAGTAAGGGAACCGGCCATGAAGCGGTCATCCTACGCCGGGGGAGCGGGTGGCAAATAGGAAAATTCGTATGAATGGACCGGGGCGAGCGCATCGTTTGTGCGATGGAGGAGCGAGGGCATCATGCCCGCCGCGCGGCAGCAGGCGAAAGCGCACCAAACATAGCCATCATCGGAGGCGCACCCGCCGGGGCGGTTTTGGATTGCTGAACGGAGGAATTGGGGGCTATGCAGGTCGATGCGGATTTCTCTTTCGCGTGTATCGCCTTCGCTATGAATGCTCTATCCTCCTCTGCTCCCTCGCTGCGTCTCGGCATCCGAAGCAAGATCCTGCTCTACGGCGGGTTGCCCACCGTGCTGGTGCTGGCCCTCGTGATGCTCGTCTCCATCCAAAGCATGTACCGGGGGTTGCTGGCAGTGAGCTTAGAGAATATTCGGACCGAAGTGCAAAGCGCCGGCAGTCAGATTGACCGGGCAAATTTAGAAAGCGCGGTCGTCCCGCAAATCATGTCGATCGCTCAGGAATCCGGGATGTTTGGGAAACGGGAGGAGACCTTGCGGATGGCGGAAATGATTTTGCACGATTTCCCGAATTTTACGGGCACCTACTTTGCCTATGAACCGAATGCGGACGGGGCCGACCGGCTTTGGTTGGACGAAGGCCAATTGGAACGGAACGCGATGAATGAAATCGGGCGCTTTATTCCCTATTGGTCGCGAACCCTCGAGGATAACGCAAAGGTCGTCCTCGACCCGCTCTTGAACACTGAGGACAGCTATTATTATGAAGGGGTGAAAAATCGCGTCTTAGGTCGTCCTGAAGCCGAGGGAATCGTCATTATCCAAACCGACAAAGAGGGGAAGGAACTCGAGCGGTTGCCGGTGAAAAGTCGGTATTATCAGGATGATAGTCTGAATATGGATCCGGAAGAAACGGTGATGATTACTGAGCCCTATTTGTATCAGGGCAAGATGCTGCTCGAACAAACCTTCCCGATTGTCATTGGCGGTCGGTTCATGGGAATCGCGGGGGTGGACCGTTCTTTAACCGATTTGCAGGCGTTTTTAGGAGAGCTCCGGCCCTTTGAGTCATCCGATTATTTTCTCATCAGTCGGCGTGGTCGGGTGATTGCTTCCACGGTGGATGGCCAGCCATTGCCGGACGGCAAAGGGGTGATCGCAATTGAGACGAGAACGATCGAGGAAGCCGTGCCTTTCGACGGAATTCTCACTCGCGCTTACCAGATCCCGGGAGAATGGGCAATTTTGGGGCCTGAGGAGGATCCGCAACTGAGGGAGGAATTCTACTATGCCGTCGCCCGGATCCCGACCGGCAATTGGACCCTTGTGATGCGGGTCGCCCGTTCTGAGGTGTTGGCGACGGTGCAGGAAACGGTCATCCGCGCCGCCCTGGTGGCCGTTGTCGGGGTGGTCTTGGTCTTATTGATTCTGGTCTGGCTCGCCACCAGTCTGAGCCGTCGGATTCAATCCGCGTCGCAGGCGGCCAGCCGGGTGGCAGACGGCGATCTAACGTTCGATATTGAGGAGCAAGGTTCGGACGAATCCGGGGTGTTACTTCGCTCGATCAAACGGATGGTAGAACAGCTCAATAATCTGCTGACAAAGGTCAAACAAGCCAGCATCCAAGTGATGTCGACCACCACCAAACTCAACGCCACCTCCTCCCAACAGGAGCGGGTGGTAAGCGATTTCGGAGCCTCTACCACCGAGATCGCGGCAGCCGTGAAAGAAATTTCGGCCACCTCCCATCAGCTCGTGCGGACCATGGATGACGTGCGCCAGATGGTCGAAGGCACGGCGGGCGTCGCTAACGAAGGGCGGAGCCGCATTGACGGGATGGAAAACGCGATGCGCGGTTTGGCTGATGCTACCGCTTCGATCTCCGACAAGCTTTCGGTTATCAGTGAGAAAGCGAACAACATCGGGGCCGTGGTGACCGCTATCACGAAGGTGGCTGATCAAACCAACCTGCTTTCGCTGAACGCCGCGATTGAAGCCGAAAAAGCTGGTGAATACGGCCTCGGATTCGCCGTAGTCGCGCGAGAAATCCGAAGGCTCGCCGATCAAACCGCCGTAGCCACCCTCGACATCGAGCAGATGGTCAAGGAAATGCAGGGCTCTGTTTCGAGTGGGGTGATGGAGATCGACCGGTTCACAGAGGAAGTCCGTAGCGGCGTCCAAGAAACGGTGGAGGCCAGCGAGCAATTTGGTCGAATTCTCGAACAGGTCCAAGGGTTGACCCCGCAATTCGAAGTCGTTTACGAGGGCATGCAATCGCAGTCCCAAGGAGCCGAGCAAATCAGCCAGGCGATGTCGCAATTGACCGATGCGGCGAAGCATTCCTCCACCTCCCTTCAAGATCTCAAGGGGGCTAGCGCTAGCTTGCAAGAGGCCGTGAACGAACTGAAACAGGAGGTCTCCCGGTTCACCGTGCGCTGATCGGTGGGCAATTTTCCGGATTTTCGCCATGCTCTTTCTCTCGATCAATCTCGGCGGCATGCTCTTTGCGATTCCCACGTGTGACATCGTGCGCGTCTTGCCTCTGATCGAGCTGCGGGCCATGCCGCGCACCCCGGATTTTTTCGCCGGGATTTTTAGCTATCACGAGCGGTGGGTGCCGGTGATTGATTTGCAAATACTCACGCATCAACAACCGTGCGCTCGTCGGTTTAGCACGCGGATTCTATTGGCCAAACCTGCGTTTGAAGACTTTTGTGTTCGGGAAATTGGGGTGTTGGCGGAGCGGGTGACGGATGCGTTTGAAGCGGACCCGAAGCGGGCCAGAGCTCCCGGTGTGCAGGGCAGGGGAGCGGAGTTTCTCGGGGGCGTGGTGGAGGTCCAAGGGCGAACCTATCAAATCGTCCATCTGGAGCGGATTTTGAACAAGCCGATGAAGGAGGTTCTCAGCCGTGATCTCCGAGCCGCTTGAATCGATTCGCCAATGGCTGGCCAAACGGACCGGCCTGAGCGCCGCCAGCCTCGGAGAAAATTGGGTGCGCGAGTTGGTCGAAACGCGACAAGCTGCCCTCGACTGTGGGGACTTGGGGGTCTATGCTGGACACCTCTTCTCTACCCCTGCCGAGCAACAAGAAGTGATCCAGTCCACGCTGGTGCATGAGTCATGGTTTTTTCGGGAACCAACCGCCTTCGCGTTTCTGCGGTCAGAAGTGATTCGCCGGGCCGCAGCCGGTCGTCGTTGGCGGCTGCAACCGTGGCGGGTGCTCTCCATGCCTTGTGCCTGCGGGGAGGAGCCTTACTCCATCGCGATGGAACTGCTCGACGCCGGATTGCGCCCAGGAGAATTTTTTGTGGAAGCCGCCGATCTGAGTCCAGCGGCTATCGCCCGTGCCCGCGCCGGAGAGTATCGTCGCTCGGCCATTCGCGAGGAGCCTCCTGCTGCCTTGCGAAAGGGGATTGAAGAGACCGAGGCGGGCTTTCGTGTGGCCGGGCATGTGCGTGATTTGGTTCGGTTCCATGTCGACAATGCGATCTCCCCTTCGCTCGCGGCCGCTTTGCCGCTTTTCGACGCCATTTTTTGCCGCAACCTTCTGGTTTACCTCACGCCCGCCGCACGGGAGCAGGTGGTGGATCGGCTCTCGGCCATGCTCCGAAGAGAGGGGCTGCTGTTTTTCGGGCACGCGGATTTGGACCAACATTTGATGCGCGGGTTGCGAAAGGTCGGGTCGCCCGGGGCATTCGCTTATCAGCTGACCGCTCATCCCGTTTCGTCCGGCTCCCAAGGGGGGGTGACGCCGCGGCCGGCACGCATGCATTTTGGGGGGCGCATTTCCAGTCGCCGTGCGGGCGAGCTGATTACCCCGCGCAACGGTGCGTCGGGAGCCGGGTTGGAGTTACCTCTGAAACCGAAGCCGGTGCGCCGCACGCTGCAGGAAGCCGAGCGAATGGCTAATGTTGGGGCCACGGCGGCTGCCTTGGCGTTGGTAGAGGAAATTTTGCGAACGGAACCCCTTAACGGCCAAGCCTGGGCCCTTGCAGGCAGCCTCCATCTCGCCAATGGCAATGGACGATTTGCGGAGACAGCGTTTCGCAAGGCGCTCTACCTGATGCCGGATGATCAAGAGACCCTGCTCCAACTCGCCCTGCTCGCCGAAGAAGCAGGAAGGAGCGATGAAGCCAACCGGTTGCGGCGTCGGCTCGCCCGTTCCCAACCAGAGGAGGCCCCGTGAGCGCGACCCGATTTGAAAAAGTCCGGTTTCTTCGGGAACTCGCTTCGCTGGGAGCCGAACGCGAGATCCGCGATGGCACCACGGTCGTACAGGAAGGGGACGAGGCGGATGCGGTTTATTTTATCTTGGAAGGGGAATTTGAAGTCGTCCGAAAAGGGCACGCCATCGGTATGATGCAGCCGGGGGCGGTCTTTGGGGAAATCGCAGCCGTGACCGGCGGGCGTCGCAATGCCTCCGTGGTCTGCCGCCGCATGGGGCGATTGCTGGAGGTCGGGGCAGAGGATTTTGTGGCTGTGCTCCATCGCCAGCCGGAATTGATCGTCGGCATGTATCGCGACCTTGCCGGCAAGGTATTCGGCGATGAAAACCCGGCCACCGCTCGCAACGCAGCGGCTTCGCAGTTAGTAAATTTCGATAGCACAACGGTGTTGGAAGCTCTCAGTGAACACCGCGTGCATCGGGGCCGGTGCTGGGAGGAAATCGGGGTTTGGGGCAACCGCT
>CAZSPO010000270.1:0-5291 GCA_964608775.1 uncultured Chthoniobacterales bacterium
GGCGGGGCCTTCATTCCCCGCCACGCGCCGGAGCTGTTCAATCGGGGCGCGGCCGCGTGGCGCACCCTATTTTGGGATGGCCGGCTATCGGGAACAGCCGAGAGCGGCTTCAGCAGCCCGGCCGGGAACCAACTGCCGGAGCATCTGGAAAATATCCTGGCCGCCCAGGCGATGTTTCCGGTGACCAGCCGGGATCAGATGCGGGGCCGGCCGGGGGACAAGGACATATTTGGCGCGCCGAATGAGTTGGCCCTGCTCGACGACGCCGATTTTACCGGAATCTGGGCTGGCTTGATGGTGCGGCTGCTGAATATTTCCGAGTACGTCCGCCTGTTCAATGCGGCCTATCCCGGCATTCCCACGGATGAACTCGGCTTTGAGGATGCGGCCGAGGCCATCGCTGCCTTTGAGATCGACGCCTTTACCTTGCAGGCCGCACGAGAATTTGTCGGACCCGGGCGAGTGCCGGATGGCCATGCTCACCTCCTCGTGGAACTCGACGGTCAGGAACGCTCCGTGCGGGGGGAGACCCGTCAGGTGGCGGTCCTGCTTCGCGAGGCGGGGGCGGGTCACCTGGAAACAGCCCACGGAGAGAAAGCTTCCGCTCGACTTTGGGAAATGCGGCGCGTTTTTTCCCAGTCACTCAAGGCTTCCGGACTGGTGAAACTCAACGAGGACGTGACCGTGCCCCGCAGCCGGTTGGTTGATCTGATGCGGTTTGCTGCGGAACTCCAGCAACGGTTCGAGGTCCCAGTCGCCTGCTTCGGCCACGCGGGGGACGGGAATTTGCATGTGAACTTAATGGTAAAAAATTACGATCAACCGGCTGTGCAAAAGCGGATGACTAAGGCCTTGGACGCATTATTTGAGCAAGTTGTGGCTTGGGGAGGGGCGATTACCGGGGAACACGGCATTGGGGTCGCTAAAATGCGGTGGTGGCCCAAAGCCGTCTCGCCGGTGAACCGTCAGGTGCACGAGGAATTAAAGGGGTTCCTAGATTCCTCTGGCATTCTTAACCCAGGAAAGTTCGTGCCCGTGCGCCGCAAAGTGCTTGCGGTGAACCGAACAAAATAGCCGGATCAGAAGTGAGCGCCGTAGCTTTTGCGACTTTCGAGTTGTCAGAGGGTCGCACTTCCGCTATCGGTCGCTTTCGTTTTCGGAAACTATGAAAAATGTTCTCAACACCATTGTTGGTTTAGCGGTGGCAGCCACCTTGATTTCGGCTTGTGCCACCAAAGAAACGCCCGCTCCCGAGGAGCCGCCTCAGCAGGAAAAGATTAGCAACCAGGCGAGCAGGAGCCAAGTGCCGGTCCGCTCGACCCCGACTCCGACCCCAGGTCGCCCCTCCGCAGAGGAGTTCCAAGTCACGCCGGTCTCCACGCCGACACCGACACCTGAGGTAAAGGATTACCCGAGTGGCGTCTCTGTGAGTGATCGCCCGGGTTACGTCCGCAGCCCTTACGCCCCCGACCTCGGTCTGGTGGATGTGCGGGGCATTCCTCCGGGAACGGAAGTGCGCGATCCTTACACTGGCCGGATTTTCTTGGTGCCCTAAACCTAACGGGAGCCCATGGCTTTGAGGGCGCGACTGGTCCCACTGGTCGCGCCCTTTTCGTTTTGCTGATGACGCCTGCGCAACTGATCCCGTTTTCCTCGGTCGCCATCCTGGGGCCTGGCTTGATGGGCGGTTCCCTGTTGTTAGCGCTGGCCTCCCGCTTTCCCGAAGTCACCCTCTCCGCTTGGGCAAGAAAAGCCGAATCGCTCCATCAGCTGCGCGAGGTCGGATTGCCCGTCCGCACCACCACTGATCCGGCAGAAGCGGTGGCTGGAGCGAAGTTGGTGGTGATCTGCACCCCGATTGAGACCATGGCCAATCTCGCTCGGCAATGTCGGGGCGGCTTGCTCCCGGATGTTGTCGTGACGGATGTCGGCAGTGTGAAAACCGGGGTGGTGAATGCCGTCTCCACGGCGCTCGGACCCGAGATCACTTACATGAGCAGTCATCCGATGACCGGTTCCGAACAAGAGGGCTTCGCTGCGGCCCGGGCCGACTTGTATGACGGAGCCCCTTGCATTTTGACCGCTGGGGAGTCGCCGTTTGACCCGGCAAAAGGGGGGGGCTTGACCCGGTTTTGGGAGGCGCTCGGGATGCGAACCCTCTGGCTCGACGCAGCAGGCCACGACACCGCCGTCGCGACAATCAGCCATTTGCCGCATCTGGCCGCCATGGCCCTGGTTCGCCGTGCCTCGGTCGCCGGACCGGAGACGCTCTCGGTGGCTGGCTCAGGCTGGCGCGATACCACGCGCGTGGCTTCGGGTTCGGCAACGCTTTGGACGGAAATTCTTGCCGCCAACCGGGAAGCTGTCTCAAATGCCCTCGAAGCATTTGCCGCTGATCTCTTGGAGGCGGCTAGGCATGTGCGTGAAGGGGACACCACCCGGTTGCATGGTCTCTTGGAAGAGGCCCGCCAGGTGCGCGCCTCCCGTTATCCCCACTCTTCCCATGTCTGACTTCCGCGTTCGCGCCATTCCGATCATTGATGCCGAGATGACCGTCCCCGGTGACAAGAGCATTTCGCATCGGGCCGTCATGATCGCCGCGCTCTCGAACGGGCCTTGTCTCTTGCGGGGCTTTTTGCCGAGTGAAGATTGTTTCGCGACCGTTGAGGCTATGCGGCGGCTGGGAGTGCAGGTGGAACAACTCGACCGAACCACGCTTCGGGTGCACGGTTGCAAGGGGGCATTTCGCGAGCCGGAAGGGGACATTGACTGCGGAAACTCCGGGACGACCATGCGGCTTCTAACGGGCGTGCTGGCGGCCCAACCTTTCCGGAGTCGATTGGTGGGCGACGCCTCGCTTTCCAAACGTCCGATGCAACGCGTCATCCTGCCTCTCTCGGAAATGGGAGCCCGCATCACCGCCGAGGGAGAGGGCGGGGCGGCACCGCTCGTAATCGAGGGAGGCGGACTTTCCCCCCTTTCTTACACCCTCCCCATGGCCAGCGCCCAAGTGAAAAGCGCCATCCTCTTCGCCGGTATGCAGACCAAGGGCCGGACCACCGTCATTGAGCCAGCCCAAAGTCGCGATCATACCGAGCGGATGTTTGATTATTTCCTCGTGCATACCACGACCGAACGCCCCAAAGCAGAGGCCGGACAGACCCGGGCCAAAGGTCCCATCCAGATTAGCATTCACGGCGAGCAAACTCCGGAATCTCGCGATTTTCACATTCCCGGCGATATCTCGAGCGCTGCTTTCTGGCTGGTCGCCGCCGGAGCCAACCCCGATGCCCAATTGCTCGTGCGCAATGTCGGGCTGAATGAAACCCGCACGGGCATCCTCGCCGTTCTCCTCCGCATGGGAGCGCACATCCAGGAGCATGTCCATAACCTCGAACAGGTCGAACGAATGGGCAGCGTTCGCGTCGCCGGAGCCCCTCTCTGCGGGACCGTAATCGCCGGCGATGAAGTCCCCAATGTGATCGATGAAATTCCCATCCTCGCCGTGGCCGGTGCCCTTGCCGATGGGGTGACGGTTATTAAAGACGCCCGGGAATTGCGCGTCAAAGAGACGGACCGCATCGCAGCGATCGCGCAAAATCTCCGGGCCATGGGGGGCGACGTGGTGGAATACCCCGATGGCATGGAGATCCATGGTGGTAAACGACTCAAGGGCACCCGATTGCCCAGCTTCGGGGATCATCGGATCGCCATGGCTTTCGCTGTTGCGGGCCTGTTTGCCTCCGGCGAAACTATTATCGAAGGGGCCGAATGCGTGGAAACCTCCTACCCCGGTTTTGCCGATCACCTGCGGCTGATTCAATCCGGACGCAAAGAACGAATCCGGCTCGAAGCCTTGGAACAAGAGCTGCTCACCCCCGAGGAGGTCTGATTACTCATGACGCACCCGTTCCCCGTAATCGCCATCGACGGCCCGGCAGCTTCGGGAAAAAGCAGCGTGGCCCGCGCTTTGGCGGCGCGTATGGGATGGTTGTATGTCAATTCCGGGGCGTTTTACCGGGCGACAACTTGGAGCGTCCTCACGCACGGGCTCGACCCGGCCGACGAAGGCGCAGTCGCCAATTGGAGCGCATCCGCCGACCTAAAAGCCGCCGTTTGCAATGGGCAGGCGCGGCTCCTCATCAATGAAACCGATCCTGAACCGCATTTGCACGAGGAAGCGGTGAATCGGCACGTTTCCCTGGTCAGCCGAGTGCCCCAGGTGCGAAACCGGATCACCACGCTGCTCCGAAGTTTGAGCGGCCCGGAAGGGGTGGTCATGGAAGGGCGGGATATTGGCACCGCCGTCTTTCCCGAAGCCCCCTTTAAATTTTACATCGACGCCTCTCCAGAAGTCCGCGCTCGGCGACGTGCGTTGCAAGGTCAGGCAGATGATTTGGTGGCCCGCGACCGGATCGATTCGCAACGGACGACCGCCCCGCTGGCAGTGGCGCCCGATGCCGTGGTCATCGACAGCTCAGGCCTCACCATCGACGCGGTGGTGAATCGCTTCATGGAGCATCTGGCCTCACACCGCCTGCCCAGCCAGGCCTTGGGGTGAGTGGGAGTCAATGCCATGCATCCCGTTTATTGGATCGGATACAGCTTGTCCCGGTTGGTGGCTACCGTGGCCTTTGAATACGCGGCGGAAGGTCGGGAAAACCTGCCGGAGACCGGGGGGTTTTTAGCCGCACTAAACCATCAAAGCTTTCTAGATCCCCCGCTCGGGGGGATCGCCTCCAAGCGGGATCTCTATTTTCTGGCCCGCAAAACATTGCTTGATGTGCCGGTGCTCGGGCCGATTTTGCCCCGGTTAAATGTCATCCCCGTCGCAAAAGAGGGGGGAGACATGGCGGCATTAAAAATGGTGATTCGGGAGGTGAAAAACGGCCATGGGGTGTTGATTTTCCCTGAAGGCACCCGCAGCCGAAATGGTCGGTTGCAGCCCGCTCAAGCCGGGATCGGATTGGTGATCGCCAAGACCCTCGCTCCGGTCGTGCCGATGCGCATTTTCGGTTCGTTCCAAGCGTTTAGTCGTGAAGCAAAACGGGTGACGCCTCGACCCGTGACCGTTGTGGTCGGCTCGGCCTTGCATTTTACAGCAGCGGATTTCGCCGGGGAGACACGCGTGGCTTATCAAGCCGCCTCCGAACGGGTCATGACCGCCATCGCCGCCCTGCGCCCCTCGGCGAAGCGGATGGCCTTGCACACCGACGACCCTGGGTTGGGACCGCAGAGGGGGTCAGTCAAACATTCTTGACCGCAGAGGGGGTCAGTCAAACATTCTTGAC
>CAZSPO010000271.1:0-2188 GCA_964608775.1 uncultured Chthoniobacterales bacterium
GCCTTTTCCGTTGAACTGCAGAGTGTTCCCGAGCGATTGGCACGGACTTTGCCCAAATATCCGGCCATTCCTAGTTTCCTCATTGGCAGACTGGCCCGCGACCTCGCATTTCCAGGGCTGGGACAAGTTCTCCTGGCCGATGCCCTTCGACGTTGCGTCTGTCAGTCCGACCAGATCGGAGCTTCCCTCATCGTGGTTGAAGCCAAAGATTCCCGTGCCCGGCAATTCTACGAAAAACATGGTTTTTTGCCCGTCGAGTCCTGCCCCAACCGACTCATTCTGCCCATGAAGACGGCCATTGATGCAGCCAAAGCAACCTCATGACGACTTCAGCAGAGCAGTCTTTTCGTTCGCTGAATCACCGCTCCCCGTCCGAAGAAAAAATAGCCTGTTTTCGTTTCCTATTTCGAGGGCGCACCGATGTTTACCCGCAGCGCTTCGAGAGCCGAAAAACAGGAAAAGCCGGGTATTCACCCGCTTGTGGAAATGAATGGGTGCGCGGAATTTGTGAAAAACCTCGGATTAAATGTTCGAATTGCCCCAATCAGAACTGGATTCCGGTTAGCGACCGAATGATCGCCTGGCATCTGTCGGGTAAAGATTCCAGTGGACACCCCTTCGTCATGGGAGTTTATCCCATGCTGCTCGATGAATCGTGCTGCTTGCTCGCCATTGATCTCGATGGAGACGGCTGGCGTGAGGATGCAGAGGCGGTTGTCGATATAGTGAGGAATCTCGACCTGCCCGTTGCCCTGGAACGTTCAAGATCCGGCAATGGTGCTCACTTGTGGTTTTTCTTTGAGGAAGCCATCCCTGCTATAGAGGCGAGAAGATTCGGGGCTCACCTCCTAACTGAGGCCATGGAAATACGCCCGGATATCGGACTGACCACCTATGATAGAATGTTTCCCAATCAGGATACCCTGCCGAAAGGTGGTTTTGGAAACCTCATTGCTTTGCCATTACAAAAAGCGGCGAGAGTAAAGGGCAACTCGGTCTTTCTGGATCGTGACCTACAACCTATTTCGGATCAATGGGCCTTTCTCGCCCAAGTTCCAAGAATTGCAACTGCCACCGTCTCCAAAATCGTTCGTCAAGCCGAGCGCGGAAATCGTGTCCTTCCCATCCGTCTCGTCCCAACAGACGACTTCGCTTTGACTCCCTGGCAGGCTCCTCCTTCGAGGCAGGCACGGCAATCAATTATCCAAGGCCCGGTGCCGGACAGTGTGGAACTGGTGCTATCAGATAAAATCTACATCCCCTAAAAAGATCTTCCCCCTGCGCTAAGGAATCGGCTGCTACAGCTTGCCGCTTTTCAGAATCCGGAATTCTACAAGGCCCAAGCCATGCGCTTGCCGACCTACGATAAACCTAGGGTGATCGGTTGTGCCGAGGATCATCCTGAACACATTGCACTCCCACGCGGCTGTCTGGATGACCTGCGGAACCTATTGCGGCGGGAGAAAGTGCGCTGCCGAATTGAAGACCTACGCACTATGGGTAGTCCGATCGAAGTTGCTTTCTGCGGAGATCTACGGCCCGAGCAGTCGACAGCAGATGAAGCATTACTCAAGCATGATACCGGCGTCTTGGCGGCTACGACCGCTTTTGGAAAAACGGTTTTGGCGGCCTGGCTGATTGCCAAACGAGGCATCAATACTCTTATCCTCGTTCATCGTCAGCAACTCATGGAGCAGTGGGTTAATCGGCTTTCGACTTTTCTTGATTTTTCGGAGAAATCCATCGGCCGTCTTGGTGGTGGACGGCGCAAACTCAAGGGGATAATCGACGTTGCCCTCATCCAAAGCATGGTTCGCAAGGATGTCGCTGACGACCGTATAGCCGACTACGGCCATGTGATCGTCGATGAATGTCATCATCTTTCCGCCCGTAGCTTTGAGTGTGCCGTGAGCCGAGCTAAGGCCAAATACGTGCTCGGACTCTCAGCGACGGTGCAACGCAAGGACGGTCACCACCCGATCATCTTCATGCAGTGCGGCCCGGTTCGGCACCGCGTGGACGCACAGGAACAGGCAAAAGCTCGTCCGTTTCAACATCATGTCATTGTGCGCCCGACTGGTTTCCGCTCCATTGGCGAACCAGTGTACGATGCGCGGATCGAATATCAGCAACTCTGCCATGAAGTAATGGAAGATCGTCCACGAAATCGAATGATTGTTTCTGACGT
>CAZSPO010000271.1:2288-5247 GCA_964608775.1 uncultured Chthoniobacterales bacterium
GAAGAGGTGGGATATTCTATTCTCCTTCCTGCCAGCGCCTTGCCCGGTTGGCCCGAAACCGTTCCGCTCCCCATCGATCCAGCATGGAAAAGAGATTATGCGGCCAGTGTGAAACGCCTGATCCTGGATGGCTTGGATGAGCCATTGGCGCATTCGTTTCTTCATGCTGCCACGCCTGCCTGCGACGAAAATCGTGCCCGGAGCGCCTCTGAGGCTTTCTTGTATAAACGTCTGGAATCGCTTCCAGCTACTCGAGGTAAATTCCGGCTTAATGTGGCACTACCGATACCTTTTAATCAACGGGGCACTATGGAAGTGGATTTTTTATGCGAACCGTTAAAGATCGTCATCGAACTGGACGGAGCACAACATCTCCAGAGCGAAGACGCGTGGCGGAGCGACCGCAAAAAAGATCTACTCCTGCAGCGGCACGGCTATCTGGTCATGCGTTTCCTTGCCACGGATTGCGCCAAAGAATTAGACAGTGTTCTGGACTCAATTCTCGCCACTTTGAGTCATTGCCAAACAACATGACCGGAATGTCGGGATCCATTCTCCCGTCACAAGTCAACAACAGATTCGAACGGACTGCCTGAATGGAAAAGAATTCAGGCATTGCCTCCCTTGGAGTTCAACGACTTACGAAAGTTCAAACGGCTCACAATCTTACACCCTGTTAGTAAATCCGTTAGTAGCTTCTGACCCTCATACATTATACACCCATCCAAAAAGCGATGGAAATCGATGTGATCGATGAGCGGGGAACGTTCGCCCGGGAATCGATTTCGTTTTCCAAACAGATCGAAGCCGCGCAAATTTCCCCCTCCGGAGATTCCCTCGAAATCCATAAGGGTCGGGAGATCACACTTCCCAGGGCCATGGGACGCCTCCTACTGAAAATCTTTCAATATTTCGACTAGCTCCCAGACTAACTTTCAAGATGGTCCAGTTTCAGCAGCTACGCTCATAGCAAACTTGTTGAGTTGCCGGAGAACCGTTGTTTATTTATGATATGAGTATGAACTTTCCTGACCTAGCCCGAAAAAATCACAAGCCATCTACTGCGACCAGCGTGAGGCGCTTGTTTACAGCGTTGGGCTTGAATTTCGCTATTTACAGTATGTACTCATACAGCTCATAGCGAAATCCATCGCCCGCCTTGTACCCAAGCACCCCACGCTTCGTCTCGCTACGAAGTTTGTGATTTTTCCGGGCTAGACCGGATCACCATTACACCCGATGTCATGGGAGGTAAGCCATGTATTCGTGGAATGCGGGTTACCGTCGGCATGATTACCGGACTGTTGGCCTCCGGTTCGAGCAAGGAAGAAATTCTCGAACTGTATCCATACCTTGAGCCTGCAGATATTACTGCCGCCTTGTCCTATGCAAGCTGGCGCTCCGAAGAGCAGGACATATCACTGGTCGCCGGGTGAAAATCCTGGTGGACATGAACCTCTCGCCACAATGGGAGGATATACTGGGGAAAGGTGGCTACGATGCCAAATATTGGTCTCGATTAGGAGCTGCCACCGCACCGGACACGGCTATCATGGAATATGCCCGTAAAGAAAACATGATCGTCTTTACCCCCTGTGAGCTTATCACCGCCATCACCCAGCATCCGCCAACGCTGAAGCTTCGGCGCGGGCCTTCGCCAATTTAGCGAGAGTCAATATCTAAGGATTCAGAGAGGATCGAATCAAGAAGGGGAGCTTGCTGGCCGTAGCCTTGGCGAAGGACAGCGGGTGACGAGACTCGAACTCGCGACAGCTACCTTGGCAAGGTAGTGCTCTACCAACTGAGCTACACCCGCAGAGAGAAAGAGAATAGTAATTGGGTGGGAATTATATGCAAGAGAAAATTTTGCCGATTTGCGATTGCGTGGCGGGCAATATCTGTCAGTTTGTGTGGCTATAATTATGTCAGATTCTGCAGTTACGAGAACGATAGCGGTTGATCATATCGATGAGGTTAACACGCGCATTTTAGAGGCATCCGAGGACCGGATCAGGGGGTTTCATGTAGAGCCATTTGCTGAGATCGCCAAGTTGAGTGGGATTGATGAGGCGACGGTGATGGCGCGGATCCGGGCGATGCTGGAGGCCGGGACGATCCGAAGAGTGCGGCAGACGCTGGTGGCGACCAATTTGGCGGAGGGTGCGCTGGTGGCGTGGAAGGTACCGGCGGACAAGCTTGATGCGACCTTTGATTATTTATACAGCAATGATCCATTTTCCGGGCATGTGGTGGTTCGTTCGACCGATGGTGACACGCCGGGGTCGCAGTACCGGCTTTGGACGACGCTAAAGGTGCCGCAGGGGTATTCGATGGAAGCGCATGGGCGGTTGCTATGCGAAAAGACTGGAGCTGAGGATTTCAAATTGATGCCGGCCAAAGGATTCTTTGTACTGGGGGTGGGGCATACCCGGCGCAGGTCGATGGAGCCTGGGGCGCGTGCCGAACAGCCGGCCAAAATCATGTATCCATCAATCGTCCAGCTCAGCGATCTTGACTGGCAGGTGCTGCTGGCATTGAAGCGCGAATTTGATTCGGATGAGATAGCTGCTAACCCATGGACCGTGCGGGCTGCGGAAGCAGGGGTGGATTTGGACACATTCCTCGAAGTGGCCCGCAGCCTTGACCAGCGCAAGGTGATCGGCAGGTTTTCAACATTTTTGGAGCATGTGAAACCGAATGCCAGCGGCCAGCGGGTGACGCGATTTAATGGACTATTCCACTGGGCGGTGCCGACCGGGCGCGAGATCGAAGCCGGTGGTGAGGTCGGGAGACATGACATTTTGACGCATTGCTACTGGCGCGAGGGCGGCCCAGATTTTGGCAATGTCAACATTATGGCGGTGGCGCATGGTGGCGAAAAAGACATGGTGCTGGCGCATAAAGCGGCGATCGACCGTCATCTTGAGGAAGCCGGTGTCCCGGTGACTTACACCAATGT
>CAZSPO010000272.1:0-5223 GCA_964608775.1 uncultured Chthoniobacterales bacterium
GGTGCAGTTCGAGGGCGGCTTCCAGGCACCGCCGCTCCTCGCCCGGATTCGCACCCGCGTGCCGGTTCCCGACGCGGACACCCGCTCTTTTTTGCTCCGGCTCGATGTCGAAGATCCCGAGGGACGCATGGCGGCTGGGATGTCCGGTTCGGCCCGATTTTCCGTCCCGAGCGGCAGGGAAACCATCAGCATCCCGCGAGACGCCACCATTCGGCTCCCCGACGGCACGGTGAAAGTCTGGCGGGTGGAAATGGAAGGGGGCCGTCCGATTGCCCGTTCCCGCAACGTGCTCCTCGGTCGCGGCACGGGCGACCGGGTGGAAGTCCGGGAAGGTCTCGAACCGGGCGACCAAGTGGTGGTCCGGGGTAACGAACCGCTGCGGCCGGGGCAGCCGCTTGAAATTTCATCCACTCCCCCCCCGGCGACCTAACCCGGCATGCTCCAAAAAATCCTCGAGCGTGGCACCCTGCTGACGGTGATCGTCCTGATGGTGATGATCCTCGGGATTCTCGCGGCTGTCCGGGTGCCGGTGCAGATGATTCCCGATTTAGAAGTCCGCACCATCACCGTCCAGACCCGCTGGCCCGGAGCCACGCCGCAAGATGTCGAAAAAGAGATCCTGATCGAGCAGGAGGAATATCTTCGCAACGTCCCGAGTCTCGCCCGGATGAAATCCTCGGCCTCCACCGGCCAAGCGAATGTCGAGCTGGAATTTCCGTTTGGCACCGACATCACCGAAGCGTTGATCCGGGTGAATAACGCCCTCAGCCAGGTGCCGGACTATCCCGAAAATGTCGATGAACCGGTCCTTTTCACCAGTTCCTTCTCCGCCAATGCCTTCATGTATTACCGGGTCACGACCCTCCCCGATAATCGGCGCGGGGTCGACCTCGTGATGATGCGGGATTTTGTCGATGACAACGTCCGCACCCGGCTGGAGCGAATCCCGGGGGTCTCCCAGGTGGAAGTCCGGGGCGGGGCGGAGCGGCAGATCCAAATTTTGATCGATCCCGAACGGTTGGCCGAACGCCAGATCACTCTGACGGAAGTGCGGGACGCCATCCGCAACCGAAACCGCGATATTTCCGGGGGCGACCTCGACAGCGGCAAACGCCGTTATCTGCTTCGGATCACCGGTCGATTCCGATCCATGGAAGAACTGGCGCAAACCGTGGTCGCCCGTCGCGGCGACACCGTGATTCGCCTAGATGATTTGGCGGAGCTCCGGCTCGACCACTTTGAACAACGGACCACGACCACGGGCAACGGGCGTCCCAGCATCACCCTCGCCATTCGCCGGGAACTCGGGTCCAACGTGATCGGCATCAAAGAGGCGGTCATAGCCACCATGGCGGAGTTGAATGCCGAAGTGCTGGAGCCAGCTGGTCTGGAAGCCTACCTAGCCACCGACGACGTTCGGTATGTGGAAGCTTCGATCCGCAATGTCTGGCAGAATCTCGCGATCGGAGCCGTGTTAGCCAGCGGCGTTATGCTCCTTTTTCTGCGGAGTCTCCCCGCCACGTTGGTCGCGGTGATGGGGGTGCCGATTTGCACGGTGGCGGCCTTTATCGGACTGCTCGTGGCCGGGCGCACCATCAATGTCATTTCCCTTGCCGGCATCGCGTTTGCCATTGGGATGACCCTCGATAATACCATCGTCGTGCTAGAAAATATCGAGCGGGAACGACGAAACGGGCTCTCCCGCTTCCAGGCCGCCCTGCAAGGGGTGCGCGGAGTCTGGCCAGCCGTGCTGGCTTCCACCATGACGACCATCCTGGTTTTTATCCCGGTTCTTTTTGTTCAGGAAGAAGCCGGGCAATTGTATTCCGACATTGCGATCGCGATTTCCGCCGCGATTCTCGCCTCCATGGCCGTGGCGATTACCGTCGTGCCGTCCGCTGCTGCCCGGCTTGAGATCGCCCGACAAGTCGCTCCCGCCAAACCAGGGGAATACCAAACCCCGATCAAAGGACCGCTTCTCCATTTCGTTTTCTGGTTGGTGGCCACCCCCACCCGACGCTTGGTGAGTATGGCGGTCGTCGCAGGCATTTCCATTGCTTCCATTATTTGGCTGACTCCCCCGGCCGAATACCTGCCCGAGGGAGAGGAAGCTAAAGCCTTTTCCCGGATGATCGGCCCGCCGGGATACAGCCTGCCGGAGATGCAAACCATTGCGCGGGAGTTGGAGGCCGAGTTTGTCCCGTTGCTCAGTGAGGATCCTGCTGCTTTTGCCCGAGGCGAATCGGCCCGGCCTGCCTTGCTCAACATGACGATTTCCGTCTCGCCCCAGCTCATCCGAATGATTTCGGAAACGAAAGATCCGGCCCACATCGACGCGTGGATGGACATAGTGACCGAACGATTCCGTCAATATCCTGGGATGCGAGCCTTCACCTCGCGAGGGTCGATTATTTCGAGCAACGACGGCGGGACCCGCGCCGTGAATCTCGATATTTCCGGGCCGGAGCTGCCTCAGATTTACGAGGCGGCCCTGGCCGCTTACCGGCGGGCCCAGGAAATTTTTCCGGATGCGCAGATCGATTCGGAACCTTCTTCGCTGATTCTCGGGCAGCCTCTGATTGAGCTCCGCCCTCATTGGGAACGGGCTGCGGAATTGGGGTTCACCGCCCAGGAATTTGGGTATGCGATCGCGGCGCTCACCGACGGGGCGTTTGTGGACGAATTCTTTTTGGGCGACGACAAAATCGACATGTTCCTCTACAGCTCCGCTGCCACCGGTCAAGAGATCGGCAGCATTCCGAATCTGCCGGTTTACGCGCCGTCCGGCGGGGTGGTGCCAGTGGATGCCATCGCGGAATGGGTGGAGACGGTTGATACCGATGATATTCGGCGGTTGGACGGACGCCGCACGGTGACGCTCAACATCATTCCGCCGCGCAATATTCCGTTGGAAACGGCGGTGGGGACGGTGCGGGAAGAGGTGGTGCGATTCTTACGCGAAAATGGGGCGCTGCCGCCCGGAGTCAGCATCACCCTCTCGGGGGCGAGCGACCAGTTGGATGCGACCCGCGAGGCGTTGCTCGGCAATTTCATGGTTGCCATCCTCCTTTGTTATCTCCTGTTGGTGGTGATTTTTAAACATTGGGGGTATCCGTTTATCATTATGACAACGGTCCCGCTGGGGATCGCTGGCGGGATCATCGGGCTTTGGCTGATGAACCTTATCGGCGGTTGGCTGCCTCTGCTCGGGCTTCGCCCCATCATTCAACCGTTCGACATGATCACGATGTTGGGGTTCTTGATTCTCCTGGGGACCGTGGTCAACAACCCCATCCTCATCGTCGACCGCACCATGCAGAATGCAGCGGCTGGGATGCGTCCGACCGAAGCGGTGGGGGAAGCGGTGGAAACCCGGTTACGCCCGATTTTGATGTCGACGATCACCACGGTGTGCGGCCTCGCTCCGCTCGTCTTGCTCGCTGGGGCAGGCACGGAGCTTTATCGGGGGGTGGGAGCCATCGTGCTCTTCGGACTGGTCTTCTCCACGGGGGTTTCCCTCACCTTTCTCCCTTCGCTCTTGGTCACCCTTCTCCAAATGAAGCGGCCCGCCCCCGTTGCCGAAACCGACGATCCCGAGGCGGAGGTCTCTCCCCCGGTGGCACAAATGTAGCCACGGCACGCTGCCTGCCGTGTTCCTCCGAAGGGGCGAAGCGCTCATCCAAGCGGGCTCCCCTCAATGCTGAAAAAAAGAGCGGAAATTGACAAAGGCAGCAATTTTGTCAATGTTGGATTTATGAGCCGCTTGACCATTGAAATCGATCCTGAGCAGCATCGTAAAATCAAGACATTAGCCACCTTCGCCGGAATGACTTTGAAGGAGTTTATCTTGGATAAAACATTGGCCTCTAAAACCTCGATTGAGGATACCACTGAGAAACTCTTGGCATCTCCCAGCAACGCGGCCCGACTGCGGCAAGCGTTGGCGAGTCCGGATTCAGCAAATCGAGTGTTTGAATCTATCGAAGACCTTCAGGATGCGCTTGGAGTTTAAGCCTCAAGCTTTTGAGGATGTCCAATACTGGGTGCAGAACAACCCCAAATTGGCGAGGCGTATATTGAAGCTGATTGAGGAAACGAAACGTGATCCTTTCAGCGGATCAGGCAAGCCGGAGCCGCTGCGTGGCGAGTTGTCCGGTTGGTGGTCCAAACGGATCGATCAGGAACATCGCCTCATCTATCGCGTAGAGAGTGACCGATTGATTATAGCCTAAGCCAGAGGACATTATGACGATTGATCTTTGAGTGATACGAATGCTCTGGCTCTTGCTGATTGTACTGCCTATGGGGTCATTCTATGGGGGGTCATTCTATGGGGTCAGTCAATCATTCTTGACTGACCTGTATTTGGCCTGGGGGGCATGTGGCCTTTCGGTCAGTATCCAGCAACGGCAACGGGTCCTTGCCCTGACGCATCCGGCAGCAAGCGGACTGTCACAGCGGTTGACGCCTTTTCCCCTTCGTGCTTGAGTCTCGCCTCTTCGCCGGGATCGGCGATTCTCCTTTTTCGTGAACGTCTGCTCCCGGAATCTTCCCATCGCCCCGGCCCGCGCTGCTTGTGCAAGCGCCGCGAGGAGCGCCTGGGTCGCCTCGGTTACCCCGGCCAGTTGAGATGCTTTTTAACTCCCATATTTTCATCCTCCTTTTCCTGCCGATTACCCTTCTGGCCTATTACTGGCTGGGTGACCGATTCGGAGCGCGCATCTGCCGGGTCTGGCTCGTGGCGGCTTCCCTGTTTTACTACGCATGGTGGAACCCGGCTTACCTCAGCATCCTCGTGCTTTCCCTGTTGGCCAACTACGGGATCGGCTTCATGCTCAGCTCCACAGCCGACGGCCCCCTTAGAAAGCAGGTGTTGACGGGCGGCATCCTGCTCAACCTGGCCGCACTCGGCTATTACAAGTATGCCAATTGGTTTGTCGACAACCTCGCCGCTGTCACGGGCAACGATTGGACGTTGAAAGCGATCATTTTGCCGCTCGGCATCTCCTTTTTTACCTTTCAACAAATCGCCTTCCTCTGCGACGCCGCCAAGGGGGAGACCCGCGAGTATCGGTTCCTCGATTACTGTTTATTCGTCACCTTCTTTCCCCAGCTCATCGCCGGCCCCATCGTGCATCACAAGGAGATGATGCCCCAGTTTGCCCGGGATGAAACGTATCGATTGCGCTGGGACAATCTCAGCATCGGCCTCACCTTATTTAC
>CAZSPO010000273.1:0-1890 GCA_964608775.1 uncultured Chthoniobacterales bacterium
AATCGCCAAATTCGTTTGGGCACCGTGCTCGAATTGCTGGAGGCAGCCCCGTCCGGAGGGTTGAAGGCGGTGCAGGAAGAGTGCAGGAAGTTTGCGATGACAAACCCGTTTTCACCCAAACCCTCCTGGCTCTCGGCAAATGGATGGCCGACTACTATTGCTGCCCGCTGCCAGCCACGTTGCGCATGATGCTGCCGCAGGTGGTTCGGAAGGGGGAACAGCAGTTCTTACAAAGGCAAACAGCGGTGGCCACCGAGGCACTGACGGAGGAAGCTTTTACCCGGCTCAGCCACCGAGCTCCGCGGCAGGCTTCCATCGCCGAATGCTTGCGACGAACGGCCGGGCCGGTATTGGTCACGACCCTCTTGAAAGAGGCCGGGGCCGGGCGCGATGCGTTACTGCAATTGGCCCGAAAAGGCCTCGTGCGCATCGAAGCCGCCACCGTGCTCCGAGATCCGGCCCGGGGAGAAACTTATCTCTCCGAGGTGGCCCTGGCGATGAATGCCGAACAACAAGCCGCACTCGACCTCGTGCTCGCCGCCCTCGCGACGAACGAAAACGAACCAGCTCCAAAACCGATCCTGCTGCATGGCGTCACCGGTTCAGGTAAGACGGAGGTCTATTTGCAGGCGATCCACCATGCGCTGGAGCAAGGACGGGACGCGCTCATTCTAGTGCCCGAAATCGCCCTCACTCCCCAGACGGTCGAACGATTCCAAAGTCGTTTCCAAGAGACGCCCCATGGCATTGCCGTGCTCCACAGCCATCTCTCCGAAGGAGAGCGCCACGATGAATGGCATCGGGTCCGCGAAGGCAATGCCCGGATCGTGATCGGTGCCCGCTCCGCCATCTTCGCCCCGCTCCGGCGGCTCGGCCTCATCGTGGTCGATGAAGAACACGAAACCTCTTACAAGCAGGAAGAAACCCCGCGATACCAAGCCCGCGACGTCGCCGTGGTTCGCGGAGCATTGGAAAAATGCGCGGTCCTCCTCGGGAGCGCCACGCCCTCCCTGGAAAGTGCGCACAATGTCCAAATCGGGAAGTATCACGGAGTCCGATTGAAACAACGGGTCGACAACCAAGCCATGCCCCTCATCCGGGTAATCGATATGCGGGCCGAACGGGCGCGAGCCAAAGGCGGGGAGGTGATTCTTTCCATGAAACTCCGCAACGCCATGGAAGACCGGCTCGAAAAAAAGGAGCAAACCCTCCTCTTCCTCAACCGACGCGGCTTCTCCACCTCGATGCTTTGCAACGCCTGCGGCTACGTGGCGCAGTGCGAAAATTGCTCAGTTTCCATGACCTACCATCGGGCCGATCAACGACTGGTCTGTCATCTCTGCGGTTACACCACCAAGGCCCCGCGTAAATGCCCGGAATGCGCTGACCCAAAAATCCGATTCCCCGGCACCGGCACCGAACGGGTGGAGGGCGCCGTGCAAAAACTCTTCCCCAAGGCGGTGGTCCGCCGGATGGACGCCGACACCATGACCCGCCGAGATGCCCTCCGGGAAACGTTGCTCGATTTCCGAACGGGCAAAATCGATGTGCTGGTCGGGACGCAAATGATTGCCAAAGGACTCCACTTTCCTAACGTCACTCTCGTCGGAATTATCAATGCCGACACCTCCCTCCATCTCCCCGATTTCCGATCCGGCGAACGCACATTTCAATTGCTCACCCAGGTGGCCGGTCGGGCGGGGCGAGGAGAATTGGCCGGCGAAGTCTTCATTCAAAGCGCCACCCCCTTTGCTCCGGCGATTCAATTCGCCCGCCACCACGATTTCGACGGGTTTCTTGAGCAGGAAATGGAATTTCGCCGCGTCTGCGGTCACCCCCCTTTTACCCACGTCCTACTCCTGCTGGTCCGCTCGACCCACGAAGAGCTGG
>CAZSPO010000273.1:1900-5217 GCA_964608775.1 uncultured Chthoniobacterales bacterium
CACCGCCGCTTGTTGGAAACCGTGGGACCGGAGGTCGTAGTCGGGGATCCCTGTCCGGCACCGATCGAGCGGTTGCAGCGCTATTACCGCTTTCAAATCGTCCTCCGCAGCCCACGCATTCTCCTCCTCAGCCGCCGGGTCCGCCAGGTGCTCGACGCCCTCCCCCTGCCCGACAACGCGCAGGCCGTGCCCGACGTCGATCCCTACCAGCTTTTGTAAGCCGATATTATCCCGAATGATTCATGAAATCAGAAGCGGGAAGTAAAGCTAATCCGGCTCGACATGCACCAAAACATCGCGCACCGCCGGAATTTCCGTCCGAATCGCATCTTTCACCGCGTGCGCGATCGTGTGACCTGCTTGCACGGTAATCTCCGATTGAACCAAAACATGCAAGTCAACGTAATATTCAAGCCCCATTTTCCGGATCCGACAAAGGTCTAATCCGTTGACGCCCGGCACCCCTCGGGCGATGTTCCGAATTCGTTCTAACAAAGCAGCCGGTGGAGCGGCATCTAACATCTCCTCCATCGCCGGGAGAAGCAGCCGTCCGCCGTTCCAAAAAATCACCAGACAAGCCGCAAGCGCCGCCCACCCATCAGCCGCCGCCCATCCCGGCCCGCCAATCACCGCGATGCTGATGCCAATAAATGCCGCAATTGAGGTAATCGCATCGCTCCGATGATGCCACGCATCCGCCTGCACCGCCCGACTTCCGATTTTCGCCCCGACACGATGGACGATTCGAAAAAGGATTTCCTTGGTGAGAATCACGCCGAACAAGACAAACAACGTAAAGGGCTTGGGGGATAACGCGGGGGAAAAAATCTGCCTGACGCTGGCGACCGCCAATAACCCAGCCGAAATGATCAACGCCAGGGCAATTAACATCGTCGTGAGCGGCTCCGCTTTCCCGTGCCCGTAAGGATGGGTCGCATCGGGCGAACGCGAAGCATACTTGAGCCCGAGCCAAACCATCGCGGACGCACCCAAGTCGAGCGTCGACTCGATCGCGTCGGCAATCAACGCGTAGGAATGCCCAAACACCCCCGCCGCAAGCTTGATGCCGGCGAGCATGCCGTTGATCCCAAATCCCAACGCCGCCAGCCGACGACCGGTGCGGAGCGGGTCCGTGATGAGTTGCGCTTCCTTGTCGGCCATGGTGAGGGTAAAAACGGGTTGATGAATGCAGCCCTGACGTTTCGAAACTTTGGCGAACCAGCTTCGGTGTTACAATGGGAAAGCGTGCCCGATCCCATTCCAGAACCGGGCCAAGTCGTCGTGCGCGTGGCAGCCAGTCCGGTGAATCCGGCTGATATCAATTTCATTCAAGGTCAATACGGCATCCTCCCCACCCTCCCAGCCGTGCCCGGCATCGAAGGAGCCGGTTGGGTCGAGTCAAGCCGCCACCCCGCCTGGCAACCCGGCGACCCCGTCTTAATCGCCGGCCCCGGTTGCTGGGCGGAACGTCTGGTCCGATCCGGCGACGACCTGATTCGAGTGCCGGAAGAATTACCGCTCTCCCAAGCCGCCCTCGCACGGGTCAACCCACCAACGGCCTGGTGGATGATGGAACATTTTGTCGCTCCACGCCCCGGTGACTGGCTCGCGCAAAACGCCGCAACCAGCGGGGTGGGACGGGCCGTGATTCAGCTCGCCCGATTCTGCGGCTGGAGAACGGTCAACTTCCTCCGCGGCACCGACCGCATTCAGGAGCTACGTGATTTGGGGGGCGATTTGGTCTTTGAAGATACCGATGAGGGCCACGCAGCGGCAGCAGAAGCCCTCGGCGATCATCGCCCCCGGCTAGCGCTCAACGCAGTCGGCGGAGAAAGCCTCCTCCGGCTGGCCACCCTCACGTCCGACGGCGGCACGCTGGTCACCTACGGAGCAATGGGGCGGCAGGCAAACAAGTTACCAAACAAGTTCCTGATTTTTCGGGGCCTCCATTTCACCGGCTTTTGGCTGAGCCGTTTCGAACAAAACCGTCCGCCCCAGGCAGGCATGGCGCTCCGCCGCAAGTTGCTCGATTGGATGGTAGCCGGAGCCCTTCGCTTACCCGTGGCACGGCAATGCCCGATGCCAGAAGGAGCCGCAGCCTGCGAAGCGAAAGAGCCGGGCAAAACATTGCTGGTAAGGGGTCAAACGTAGAATATAAATATTGACGTGTATTACAGCCAAAGTGCCTTTTGAGGCTATGCCAAGAAAACAACGGATCGAATACCCTGGTGCGGTCTACCATGTGTTCATCCGTGGGAATTACCGCAAAGAGTTGTTTTTGAATCAGGGCACGGGTGAAGCGTTCGAAAAATGGGACATCCCTCCCGTGTTACTAATCTGATTCGAGAACTCACGGCGGATGGAAAGTGATAAATGTTTATATTCTACGTTTGAGCCCCTCTTCCCATGCTCCTTCCCCACCGGCGAGTGATAACAGCGCTGACGAAGAGGGCAATCCAGGCGGAGCAGAGGACGTCGGAGGGGTGGTGGCTGAGGGTGAGAATCCGGGCGAGGCCGATGGCAGCAGGGATGGGAAGGAAGAGGCAGCCAAGACGCCACCAGGGCGTAAAAAGGAGCGGGCCGAAAAAGCCGAAAGCCGTCGCGGTATGGCCCGAGGGAAAGGCGTTGAACGCGTGGCGACCGAGAGTGAGGCGACCTTCGTGGACCGGCCCAACCCAGCCCTGCGCCTCGGGGTTGGAGGGACGGGCGCGACCGGTGGTGAGGCGGAGCCCGTTCACGACCGCACCAGCGAGGGTGGAGCAGAGCATCATCAGAAGAAGAAGCCGGAAGAGTTGGGGGCGCCGTTTCCAGCGGGCGAAAACGAGACCGAACGCTCCGACGACCATGAGCTGAGGCCAGTCGCCATATTGTCCGAAGAATGAGCCAAGGAGAACCGGCCAGACGGGGCCATCCATATTAGAGGGCCAGAGTCCGCCTCGAATCGCCGCGAGGACCGGGGCGTCCAGGAAAAAGGAGGCAGCGGCAGCGGCACCGAGGAGGTAAAAACCGGCGATCCAAGCGGGGGGCCACCGATGGGGGGGCTTCCCCGTGGCGGGGGATAATTCCGCCTTGCGAACCGTCACGCCTTGTGGGGATACATCAATTTCAACTCGCGAACGACCGTCGTCAGTGCCTCTCGGACCCCGGGAACCAAGCGGTCGTTCTCATGCGCCACCAAGAGCGTGATCGAGCCGTCATTAAAGAAAGTGACGAATTTTCCAGCCAAACCCGTGCTCTGCCCGTCGGTTGCTCCAGTTTTGGTTTGAAGAGCCCCGAGGTGGCCAGCGGCGGCGAGATCATCGGCCACGGCGGCGGGG
>CAZSPO010000274.1:0-5202 GCA_964608775.1 uncultured Chthoniobacterales bacterium
GCGGGCGGCATCCCAACTGTAACTAAAATACTGACCGGCCCCGGAGCTATCCAGCAGGGTGGAGAGATGACCGGCGGAGTTGTAGGTCATGCGGTAGCTGCCTTCCGGGGTTTGTTTGGCACTCATTCTGCCGTCGGCCCGGTATTGGTAAGTGGAGAGGCGACCGGCGGGATCGGTCACCTCGGTGAGGCGACCCTGCTGGTAGGTGTAATGGACCGTGCGTCCGCGGGCGGTGGCGGAGGTGAGGCGACCTTCGGGATCATAGGTCAGCTCCATGTAAAGGGTGGCACCGTCGGGGCTGGTGATGCGGATGGGGGCGGGGGCGTCGCCTTCGTATTCGTAACGTCCAATGACCGATTGACGGAAGCCGAACCGGATCAAGCGGCCTTGGAGATCGTATTCCTGCCAGTCCCCGGCCTTTTTCCGGCGCACAATGGACGCTTCGCCAATGGTGATGCGGCTGTTGCCGAAGCGGAAGACGGCCCCAAGATCGGGGGTCTCGCGGGCGCTGCTTTTTTCGTAGCGTTGGGTGCCACGGAGGAAGGCGCTGATTTTTCCGTCGGCACCGTATAGCGGTTTGAGGTTGGCATCGCCGACGTTCCATTTCCAGCCGTCGCCTTTAAAATTGCGGCTGAGCCGGACGGAGCCGCCTGGGACCTGCACTTCGAGGTCGGCGATTTCATCCTGGTATTGCCGATTGGGAAGATTGACCCAGCTCGCGCCGGGGACGTTTTGTTCGCCACCGCAGTCTTCGGAGGCAGGGTTGTCTTCTTCGCATTCGCTTTTATTGGGATCGTTTGGATCGGCGGGTTCGTTATCGCAATCCTCGGGGGGCATCACCGGAGGGGCGCAATCGGGCGGGTTACGGGAGGTGGGCGAACCGCCAATGGGGCCACCGCCCCCGCCGCCGCCGCCGAGACCGCCGCCGCCCCCCGCCGCCGATGCCCCCGGTTCCTGGGCTACCGGGACGGCTGCTACAATTTCCCCCGCTTTTGCCGACGTAATGGTTGGAGCGTTGGGTGACCACGATGGCTGGGTTCCAAGGGCAGATGGTTTCGCTGGAGAGGCTGAAGTGGTTGGTATAGGTGAAACAATCATTCCCGCCGCCACTGCCGCCCGAGTCTTCCCCACCGCCAAATTCGCGGTAGCGCGGGTCGCCCGGGGCGGCGACGAGGCCGTTGCTGAGGCCAGTGGGGCAAATGCCGGGGAGGCCTTTGAGGCTGCGCACTTTGAAGGGAACGATGATTTGCTGGCCGGGTTCCAAACTTTGCGGGACGCCTTGGAGCATTTCGTAAGCGAAATACGGGTCGCTGATGGGCGGGGTGAACGCGAAGGTGTCGGCGCGGATCAGGCCGCGGTTGGTGATCTTGAACTGGCCGGTGAAAACGTCGCCGGGGCACATGTCGGGCAGGTTGATAATGGCTGGCTCGACCGTGATGACGGGGACAGGAACGGAGGTGTCGTAGGTGGCTTCGAGGAGAATGTCGTAACGGTCTTGAATGGTCGTCGGGACGACTTCCCATTCGAACGTGACGAGGCTGTATTCGAGGGTGACCTGTTCGGGGACGGTGACGCCGGCTTTCACTTGGAGCCGACCGATGTAGCTTTGGTGTTGATCGGCGCTGATTCGCACTTTGTAACGACCGGCGGGAAGATTTTCGAAGAAGGCTTCGCCGACGGCATCGCTGGTGAGAGTGAAGCGGGTGTCGGGATCGACATCGGATTCGAGGGTGACCTGGGCACCGGGGAGGCCATAGAAGGCGGGGTTCGACTCGGGGGTTTGATAATTTTGAAAGAGATCGCGGACGTGAATAAGCGCGTTGCCATTGCCCTCTTCGGTCACGAGAACGTAGATGCCGAGTTCGTGCGGCGGGGCGTTGGCGCTTTCGATACGAAGTTTGAAGGTGTGGGAATCTTCCTGAGCGGAGGCGGGGGGTTGCAGGAGAATTCCGACCTCGCGGCTGGCCCCGACCGGGAGGGAACCGAGGGCGGCGGCCCCGGTGAGATTGACCCAGGCCGGAGCGGGAGTGCCATTGAGGTTGAGCAGGCTGAGCGTCACTTCTTCGAGGGGGAGGAGCCCAACATTTTCGAGCTGCACCGTCTCGGTCACGTTTTTACCGGGTTGGACGCCGGTGTCGACCACGGTCGGGGTGACGCGAAGGACGGGAGTGGCGTCGGCGAGGGAGTAATCGAGGCGGATGAGTTGCCAACCTTCGGGGCGTTCGTCGGTGATCAAACGGAAATAGAGAGTGCCGCTGGGTGGGGCCTCGCCATTGCCGGTGAGGTGGAGGGTCGTGGTGGCGCCTGAGTTTGACCCGATCTCGGCAATGGGCGGACCGGTTTCAATGTCGAGCGTGGTGGGTTGCACCCCGCCGGATTCTGCGGGTTGAGCGTGGGGTAGGCGGCCCACAAAAGAGTCGAGGAGTGAGAAAACATCCAAATCAAGGGCCTTTTAGCCGAAACTGCAGCGGAGGTAGTGCAAATTGTTTCGTGTTGGGTGCAAACATAGAAGCGTCCATCAGATTGCCACTTCACAGATCGTGACCCGCTCGCCGCCATGCTCTCCACCAGTTATTCTTAAAAGTGAGAATTGCTGGCGGGCTATCTCCCCGCTTGTCCGAAGACTGAACGTAAAAAAGCCGGGAGCAGCCACAACCCCTTCTAAAAGAGTGGTGCGCTTTCCCTCGGCACGCATTCCGCCCTCGAGCAATACACCCACTGCAGTCATTTCTGATGATACTCGCTGGTCTGGTGCGGCATACTCTCCAATCCTCTTGCCTCGCATAAGTAGACCTAGATCAACCAGAGTCTTGACCACACGAGTTGATGCGTAAGCAACTGTATCTCGCTCACCCAACGCTTCTTTGCATCTTCGCTTGATTTGAGTCATTGTTATTGCGTCCTGCAAGCGCAGCATTCTGCCAATCTGGGAGCAAACAGACCAAAAGAACGGGTAGGTTGCCGATAACATGGCGTAATGCAGCGCCACTCGCGAATTGCCGAAACTCAAGAGTCCTAGCGCATGATCGCGGAATTGCACGTTCTCGAGACGGGGTGTGACCCATGTTGTCATAAGTATGGCGAGGCGCTTGTATCGACTGCTTTTTTTGCTGGTCGTGCCCACCGCGATTTTTGTGGCGAGAAGTTCGTCAAGCATTTGTCGGACTTCCTCTGGAGGATACCCTGCGGCGGTCCAATCTGCTGCGGCATTGAGCCACTCCAGTTCTACTGGCTGACTAAATCCAATTTCCATTTGAGCCTCCTTTCCGTATCTCGATGAACGGCACCATCACCTCATCCAAGGATGTGCCCCCGTGGCAGATTCGTGCTTCACCCTTGTTGATAAAGGCGGCTCCCGTAGGGGCGAAGAGTGGGCAGACGGTTTGCGGCAACCCGTGTGGGGTCCAGCTTTTTGCCTGAGGAAACTCCGCAGCAAACTTTCCCCGAAGTGTGTCATTAGGATAGATTCGCACTCGTTCACCTCGGGTTTCGGCGAGTGAACCTTCTTTGGGAGATCCAATTCCATGGGAAGGGATGTTCCCGTGGTCCGAAACAATAGCCACATGGAAATCGGCATCGACGAGTTGGGTCAGCAGGTGCTGCAAAACGGCCGTTTTGTTCCAAACCTCGATCGAACTGATGAGCTGGGGCATGCCCAGAACGGTCCCGTGGACCATTTCATCAACCGCTGTAAAGACGACTCCCAATGCTGCGATATGGCCCAAGTTGGGCAACTGCGCTTCGACCGCGTCTTGCTGTTTTGCCCCGGTGAATTTCACGAAAGCTGATTGAGCTTCCGAGACACCATGATCGAGCCAAAAGGCCCGCCATTGATCAGCTTCCTTCGCCGTTGTATCAATGGACGAAGGGAAAAGGCTTGGCGTTTTTCCTACGAAAATCGATTGGCGGGAAATCGGGGTCAGGGTGGGTATCCACGCAAAAATGGCTCGCTCTTCCCATGACCAATCATTTTGGGCAATGGCTGGCTGAATGACTCGCCATTGCTGAATCGTGATTCCGTCGATCACGACCGCCGCGACACGTCGTCCTTCTTTCTCTCGGATTCTCGACAGATGTCTTGCGACATGGTGAACCATCACCGGTGGGCTGGGCGCTTGATTTTGCAGTGTGTCGTAACGATTCGAGAGCCAAGTCTCGAAACTGGCATCTACCTGTGTCCGCAATGAATCGACACGGGTGTCATCAATCTCGACGCCGCCTTCGTAGGCATCGTGAAGAAGCTTTTGAAAATCTTCCCATTTTCCTGAGAAGCTCTGCCACAGTCCCGACAAGGCATTTTCCGACGGGAGGGATTGTTCGAGTCGTGCTGCCAATCGCTCGAAACGCAGCGTTAATGACCGCGCTGGATCATCACGGATACCGATCCGGGTCCAATCACTGCGGCTGGTCAGGGCGTCAGCAAGAGGGACCGGCACGAGAACGCCTTCCGCGAAGTAGTTGTCCAAATAGACTCGAACATCTTCGTTGTCGAAGGGCATGATTGGCAGGCTAGGCGCGTCTTCGGCGACCTTCTGGCTCGAATGAGCCTCAAGGAAACGAGGCCATTGTGCTTGGAGAAAATCCACAAACTCTGAACGCGACGAAACGATTCGGGAGAGCGGCCAATCCCGGAACGTTCCTGCCTGCTTCAAAATCGAGGAAACCCGATCGGCGAGAGGCTCAGGCAGATCGGTTTGAGAATAGTGATGCCTGAGAAGGGCTCGGAGCAGATCCTTCGCTTGCCAGGTCTGCTTCGGAAGAAAATCGAAAACGTGATCAAGGATGAAATCCATGGTCCCACGGTCACCAAGCACATTCCCGCCATGCAATTCCTGGGCACGGTAGAGTTGATCAAGCTGGTCGGGACGCAGCATCTGGACGACCGGATAGCTCAGATTTGGGAAAATCTGTGTGAGACGATAATCGAGTTGGCGACCACGCTTTAAGAGATCGTAGGGAAGGCTTCGCAACGACTCGGCTTCGGACCGGAGGGCGACGACCAGCTCTGTGCTTTGGCCCGTGTCCCAGATTCTCCGGTAGCGCGATTCATAGGCGAGGCGGAAAGCCACGGGGTCGTCGAATGGGATCAACTCGAATCCGCGCTCCTTGATTCCTGCCTGGACTTTTTCCTCCGTCAAAAGCCCGTCGGGATCAGCGACCAGCGTCAGCTTGGAAAGCTCCGGGGTAAAGTCGCGTAGAATG
>CAZSPO010000275.1:0-5199 GCA_964608775.1 uncultured Chthoniobacterales bacterium
CCCGGGGCGACGCCGCTGCCGCTGCTGCCCGACTGGCGCAGAGTGGGGTCCGGGTCGACACCGTGCCGCTGCCCGTCTCCGATGCACCCGAGGTGGCGGTGCGGGAGGTGGTTCTGCCTGCGCAACTGCAGGAGAACGAACCGTTCCGGGTGCGCGCTCTCATGTATGCAAACGTGGCAACCGACGCGGAGGTGCGACTGATGCAGAATGATTTTATCATCGCACGACGACAAGTCGCCTTGGTGCCTGGGGAAAACGAAGCGGTTTTTAGTGGGCTGAAGGCCGGAGCCGGGTTTGCCCCGTTTGAAGTGAGTGTCATGCCGACAGCCGATACCTTGGTAGAAAACAATGCGGCTCGGGGCGGCGCAGGCGTGCGGGGGGCGCCGCGGTTGCTGGTGCTCGACACGAATGAAGGTTCGGTGCGCCCATTTGCTGAAACCATGGAACGCGAAGGGTTTGAGGTCGAGATCCGGGGCCCGACGGGAGCGCCTCGCAGTCTGCCTGAGTTACAAGGGTATGACCTACTGGTGCTCAGCGATTATTCCGCCCTCAATTTCACCCCGGCGCAGATGGAACTTTATCGGGCGTGGGTAGAAGATTTTGGCGGTGCCGTGTTGATGACCGGGGGCGAGAATGCGTTCGGGGTGGGGGGCTATTACCGCACCCCGATCGAAAAAATGCTGCCGGTGAGGATGGAACACGAGGATCGCCAGGAATTACCGACCGTCGCCCTTTTAGTCGTGCTCGACCGTTCCGGCTCGATGGGGGCGCAGGTGCAGGGTCAGACCAAAATGGCCCTTGCGAATGAAGGGGCCGTGCTGGCCATGAATGTTCTCAAGGACCGCGATTATTTCGGTCTGTTTGCGGTGGATACCCAGGTCCACCAAACCGTTCCACTCGGTCGCATCAGTTCCCGCGCAGCGATAGAACAACGCATCTTGAGCGTCGTGGCGGGAGGGGGCGGGATCTATGTTTACACCTCACTCGTGGAAGCCGGTCACGCTCTGCGAGAAGTGAATGCTAAAATTAAACATGTGATCCTCTTCTCCGATGCCGCTGATGCGGAAGAGAAATTCGCCGGGGAAATGAGTGACGGCACCCAGACTGGTGGCACCGCCCTTGATCTCGCGGCGAGTATGGCGGCCGAAGGGGTGACAACCTCCGTCGTGGCCCTCGGTTATGATCGGGATCGCGATGTGCCATTTCTCCGCCTGCTCGCCGAACAGGGGAACGGACGGTTTTACCTCACGAACAACGCTCTGAATCTCCCCCAAATTTTCACCACGGAAACCATGAAGGTCGCCCAATCGAGCCTCGTTGAGGAACCGTTCTTCGCCACCCCCGTCGAGCCCTCTTCGTGGACCGCCGGGATTGACTGGGCGGCTGCGCCGCTTCTGCTCGGTTACAACACGACGAAAGTTAAACCGGCCGCCCGCACCTTGCTCGCGACCGAGTTTGGCGATCCGCTTCTCGTTACCTGGCGGTATGGGCTCGGGCAATCGGCGGTTTTCACCAGCGACATCAAAGCGCGATGGGCTTCTGAATGGTTGCGTTGGCCCGGTTACGCGCAATTTTGGAACCAAGTCCTCCGCGGATTGGCGCGACGGGCGGACCTCACGGATTTCCGGCTGACGACGACGAGCGAGGAGGAGCAGATGAGGGTGCAGCTGGATGCGGTCAACACGGGTGGCGGTTTTTGGAATGGCTTAGACCTCCGCATCGTCGCGTTGGATCCCGACGGGAGAAGTCACGAAGCTGCGGCCCGCCAGACCGCCCCCGGTCGTTACGAAGCAGCCCTTCCTCTGGCGGAAACGCCAGGCATTACCATGCTCTCCATTTCAGCCCCCGGCGCGATGGAACGCCCTCAGTTAGCGGCGCATTCCCGCAATTACCCGGACGAATTTCTCCCTCAACCGGTGCATATCGCCGCGCTGCAAGCCATTGCGGATGCGGGGGGTGGCGTTTTTGATCTGGATCCCGCCGCCTTGTTTGTTCCGGCGACCGAACCGGTCCGGCGTCAGGTTGATTTGGCCAAATGGCTGCTCATGCTAGCCCTTCTCCTCTTTCCGCTCGATATCCTCGTCCGTCGGCTGACGTGGCCGACTAGCTAAGATTTCATTCAGGAGTGTTCGCTTCCAACTGCGCAATCAAATCCTCGAGAAACTGAATCACGTGATCCCCCGGCAACGCACTCTCGTTGCTCTCCACAATCACGGCGTCCGCCTGCAAAATATCTCGTTCCCAATCCAGCGTGGTTACGTCGAAGGGCTGCCTGTTCTTTTCTATCGTGTAATAGAAATAGTAATCGACCTCCTTGAAAACCTCGCAAGTCCGCAGGTAATCGGCCACCGGTTCCGAAAAGCTGCTGCCGACGTAAACGGCTTTTCGTCCGGGTCGCCCTTCGCCCGGGATGCCTTGCACCCGGGTGTGGGGATAATCGACGGGGGGAGCGACGACAAAGAGCAATCGCGAAAGATCGGCATCAACGCCCTCCGCCTTTTCCGACCGATACTCTAGCTGGGCGAGTTTGGGCACGGGCAGTTGGAGGTTGTCCTGGCGATTGAGCGTTTGGACCAGCGCTTGGGTGGCGGCGAAGGCCCGGCTTTCGGACCAGTGAATGCCGCCTTGGGGAAAAGCCGGGTCGCGGGGATCGTTCGTGGCAAACCCCGAGAGCTGTGCGGCATCGACGAACGGCACGCCGGATGTTTCGAGCAGCGGTTGGGCGATGTCGTAAGCGCGCAAACCGGGCCGGTATTGGGCTTGGAAAAAGTCGGGCAACGTCTCCCATTGCCAGGCCGCTTTGCTTGGCGTGGTGAGATAGGCAAATGCGATGCCACGCTTGCGAAGGAGGGTGTTGGCCCGTTCTAACAAGGAGACCAACCGCTCAATCTCCGCCACGTTCTCCATTCGCCGGAAGCTATAATCATAGAGGTAAGGCAATTGATAGAGCTGACCTTTTTTGCCGACGATAATCGTCGAGTTATCCATAAACGAGCGGTGGAGCAGGCTGAAATAGAGCTGGTTGGAGACCCGGACCAAAAATGGGCGGAGGCCAAAGGTGGTGTTGTAAGCCTGAGCGAACTGGCTTTGGAATTCGCCGGAGAACCAACTACCGACCGTGAGGGCGGGGACGGCGGGGACGGGTTCCCGCTGGCGCATCACGAACATCCACGACAAGCCGGAGGGCCGACCCACCAAATGATACCCGGCCGCCAGCACGCTGGGAAAAAAGAGGAAGGCCAACAGCGCGATTTTGAATCGGGTGAGAGCGCGGGGAGGGGGTGGGGTCATGGTCGAACGGTCGATGGCGTTTTCTCGCATGTCAGACGAGGCGGCGCAACGGGGCGCACCGAAAATCTTGCGTCAAGCAGCCGCCTCCCCCGCTTTATCCCAGACGGGAGCTGCGCCCTTCCCCATCAGACTCGCAGGCGCAGAAGGAGGTCCCGGGTTTGGACGGAATCGCCGGCAGCCACCACGATTTCGTCCACGACTCCGTCCACAGGCGATTCGATGGTGGTATACATTTTCATCGCTTCGATCGTGAGCAATTTGTCGCCCTTCTTAATTTTGGCTCCGGACGAAGCGGCGATGGAAGTGATCATGCCTGGGAAAGGAGCTCCAATCTGCGCGGGATCGTCCGGGGTAGCTTTGGGGCGGGCCTTGCTCGTACCTTTGCGGGATTGATCGAAAATGGAGGTCTGCCGAGGGACGCCATTAAGTTCGAAGTTGACGGTCCGTTTTCCTTCGGTATCGGGCTCGCTGATGTTAAGCAGCTTGATAAAAAGCGTCTTGCCTTCCTCAATATCGACCGTGATTTCTTCGCCCGGCTGAAGACCATAGAAAAACGCAGGGGTCGGCAGCACACTCACATCGGTATATTCGCGCGTAAACTTCACGAAATCGGCGAAGACAGTAGGATACATCAAATAGGAAAGCACTTCCTCATCCTGAGGCTCCCGTTTTAACAGCTTCGCGACCTCGGCCCGCGTGGCGGGGAGGTCCACCGGCGGGGCGGCCTTTCCAGGTCGCTGCGTGGTGGCTTTTCGGCTGCCGAGCACCACTTTTTGGAGCGCCTTTGGCCAGCCGCCCATCGGTTGGCCAAGCCCGCCGGCCAGCATGTCGATCACCGATTCAGGGAAAGAAGTAGAGCCCGGCTCGAGGTTGAGGATATCGGCTGGTTTGATCCCTTTGCTGATACAAAACATCGTCAAATCTCCGACAACCTTGCTGCTGGGGGTCACCTTAACGATGTCGCCAAAAAGAATGTTAACTTCGGCATAACAACGGGCAATCTCCGGCCAACGCGACGCAAGCCCCATGCTGACAGCCTGCTCCTTCAGATTGGTATATTGGCCACCCGGCATTTCGTGCAGGTAAACCTCGGCACTCCCGGTTTTCGGGGCCGTATCGAAAGGGGCATAGTAGCCGCGGACCACCTCCCAATAATCGGAGAGCTGATCGAGCGTCTCCCGGTCCAGGCCGGTATCCCGCTTGGTCAGTTCCAAGGCGGCGGCGACGCTATTGAGGTTGGGCTGACTGGTAGAGCCGGACATGGAAGCGATGGCGAGGTCCACAATATCGACACCCGCCTCGGCCGCTTTCAAAACGGAGGCGCTGTTCACCCCGGAGGTGTCGTGCGTGTGAAAGTGGACAGGCAATCCAACTTCTTCCCGCAAGGCTTTTACCAGAACGAACGCCGCCTGAGGACGGCAGAGCCCGGCCATGTCTTTGATTGCTAACATGTGTGCGCCCATTTTCTCCAGCTCTTTGGCGAGCCCCACATAATATTGGAGGTCATACTTCGAACGCGCCGGATCGAGAATATTTCCCGTGTAACAAATCGCGGCCTCGCAAATGGCGTGGGTCTCCTGCACGGCATCCATCGCCGGTCCGAGGTTTGGAAGATAATTAAGTGAATCGAAAATCCGGAAAATATCTATGCCTGCCTCAGCCGAATGCCGGACAAACCATTGCACCACATTGTCAGGGTAATTCGAATACCCCACCGCATTGGATCCGCGGAAGAGCATTTGAAAACAGATGTTGGGAATCGCCTCGCGAAGCATGCGCAACCGTTGCCATGGGTCTTCCCGGAGAAACCGCATCGCCGTGTCGAAGGTCGCCCCCCCCCACATTTCTAAGCTGAATAACCCCGGAAGCCGCGTCGCGACGGTGCGGGCCACGGCAAGCATGTCGCGG
>CAZSPO010000276.1:0-5158 GCA_964608775.1 uncultured Chthoniobacterales bacterium
ATTGGCCGGGGCGTCACGGCCTTTGCCCCCGCTCCCGAAGTGGATGCCGATGGGATCGCCCTGGCGGAACGATTGCTTAAAGCGGGCGGCCAGGTGTTCCAAGTCGAGGAACCCTTGATGCACGCGGTGACCGCGCTCAGTGGTAGCGGACCGGCTTATGCGTTCTTGTTCGTGGAAGCCTTAGCGGAAGCCGGGGTCCGGGAGGGATTGCCCCGTGCGATGGCGCAACAGATGGCCATCGAGACCGTGGCAGGCAGTATGGCGTTGCTTCAGGAAACCAAGAAGCATCCGGCCTTGCTGCGAGAGGAGGTGACGAGTCCCGGGGGAACGACCATTGCGGGGCTGGAAGCGCTGGAACGTCATAGCTGGCGAGCGGCCATTTTCGAAGCCCTGCAGGCAGCAGCAAAACGCTCGGCGGAGTTGGCCCCGTGAGCCGTTGGTTCCTCGGCGTTAGCTTGGCGGCCGGATGGGCCCTGGTCGCTTCGGGTTTGGAAATCTTTCCGACCTCGGCCCCCACCATCACGGCCCCGTCCGCCGTCGTGATCGATGCCCGCACCGGGCGGGAACTTTTTGCGAAGAACGCCTCGGAAAAGCGGGCGGTGGCCAGCACCCAGAAATTGCTCACCGCTTTACTGATTCTGGAGGGGGGCGATCTGGATCGTCCGGTGGTGATTGAGGCTTCTGACACCGAGGTGGAACCGAGCGTGGCCGGGATTCGGGCCGGCGAGGTCTATACCCGGCGGGATTTGTTGCGGACCCTTTTGATCAAGAGCGCCAACGACGTCGCCCGGGCTCTCGGACGAGATGCAGCAGGCAGCGAGGCCGCCTTTGCCGAACAGATGAATCGCCGCGCCAAAATGCTCTCGGCCTGGTCCTCCGATTTTAAAAATCCCAGCGGCCTGACTGTGGAGGGTCAACATTCGACCGCACGCGATATGGCCCGGATTGCGAGGGCCGCCTATTTCCAACCGCTCTTAAGGGACATCGTCCGGACGCCTCGGATGCAGTTTCGCCGGGGGGACGGAGCGGAACTGGCGTGGGTGAACACCAACCGGTTGCTTGAAAAGGTGAGCGACTGCAACGGCATGAAGACAGGATATACCCGAGCCAGCGGGATGTGCCTGATTTCCAGCGGCGTGGGGTCGAAGCGGGAGGTAATCGTCGTGGTGCTGGGAAGCACGCGGGAGGAAGTGTGGAAGGATTCCAAGAGTCTGCTAGGATGGGCTCTCACTCTCCCGTGAAACCTGACTTTGACCGCCAGCTCGAACTTCTCCGCCGCAAAGGCCTTCTACGGCAACTGCGGGAGGTGCGGAGTTCGGCCGGGTTGCAGGTCAGCCTGGCTCGTGCTGAACTGATCAATTGGGGGTCAAACGATTACCTGGGCCTGGCCAGGCACCCGAAACTTGTCGAGGTCGCCCAGGAAGCGCTCGGAGTTTATGGAATGGGGAGCGGGGCCTCCCGGCTCATCACCGGCACCACTCCAGCCCATACCGAGCTGGAGGAAGCCCTGGCCGAATTTAAAGGCAAACCGGCCGCGCTCAGCTTTTCCAGTGGATACGCCACTGCCGTGGGCGGGCTGGGAGCGTTGGCGGGCAAGACGGACGTCATCCTGCTCGACAAGCTTTCGCACGCCTGCCTGATCGATGGCGCAAAGCTGAGCGGAGCCACCTTGCGGGTTTTCCCCCACAATCACCTCGGCAAACTGGAGAGCCTCCTTCGTTGGGCAGAGGAAACCTATCCCGACGCCCGGGTGTTCGTTGTCACCGAGTCGGTTTTCAGCATGGATGGCGACCGGGCACCCCTGGAGGAAATCGTGGCGTTAAAAGCCCATTTCCCCTTTTTCCTCGTGCTCGACGAAGCGCATGCGGTGGGAGCGCTGGGGCCAAACGGGCGAGGGTTGGCCCATGCCTGCCGGGTGGCCGACCAAGTCGACCTACTGATGGGCACATTGAGCAAGGCGTGCGGGGTCAGTGGCGGGTATCTGGCCGGGGAGCGGGCAGTGATTGATCTCTTGATCAACCGCGCCCGCAGCTTCGTCTTTTCCACCGCCCCCCCGCCGGCTCTGGCCGTGGCGGCGAGCGCGGCGATTCAGCTGATTCAATCGCCCGAGGGCGACGCTCTGCGCCGGAGTCTCTTGGCCGCGATGGATGCACTCAAGCGGCTTACCCCTCCCCGGTTGCAAACGCCGCACTGGGGGGAGTCGGCCATTTTCCCCGTGATCGTGGGCGAAACCCGGCTGGCCCAGGCGGCAGCGAAATTTTTGACGGCTCGCCATTGTTTCTGCCCAGCCGTCCGCTTCCCCACCGTGCCCAAAGACCGGGCCAGGTTGAGGATCACGGTCACTGCTGCGCATACCAAAGACCAGTTGGACGGGCTCGGGCAGGCGTTGACGCAATTGGATGAAGCGTTGCACCGGGATGCGGGAATGGGGGAATCATGAGGACGATGACGTTTTGGCGGCTTCCGGTCTTGCGGCGGAGCAAAGAGCTGTGGCTAGATAACCAAACGAACGGAGTTCTCTCCGCGCAGCCTCTACCCTACCCTCATGTTTCAGAGTGATTTCTTCACCTATTGCACGCGGCTCACGCCGTTGGAGCGCAAGCACATCGGGGGCCTTTCCGAGGTTCGCCATCTTGACGAAGGGGTGAAGGTTTTCTCCATTGGCGACGATAGCGACGCCCTTTACATCATCAACCGAGGCGCGGTCGAAGTGGTCCACACCGACCAGCGCAGTGGGGCGGAAACCACCATCACCTACCTCTCGCGAGGGGATGTCTTCGGAGAAATGGGGGTGCTTACCAATGCCCCCCGGAAAAATACCATCCGCACATGTGAACCAGTCAGCTTGCAGGTGTTTTTGAAAAAGGACTTCCCTACGTTGATCGAAAAAGTTCCCTCCTTCTTCTTCTACCTCTCCCAACAGCTCGCTTACCGGCTGGTGCAGGTCAGCGACATGGCTTTCATTCAATCCAACTGCTTGGAGCTAAGCGGCAGCCTGGCGAATTTCGATCTGGTCACCATTTACCAAACCATCCTGAACTCGTCGCAAACTGGCGAACTCGCCATTTACAACGATGGAAAAGAACCGATCGCCACGTTCTTTTTCCGAGAAGGCAAACCCGTTTGGGGGCAGTATTGCGATCTGCTCGGGGAGGAAGCGTTTTGGCAACTCTTCATGAATGAACGCCAACCCGGCAGCTTCACTTTTTACATCGTCGAAGAACCCGACACCGTCGAACCGCGCGGTCCCCGCATCACGCGGAACCCGACCGATATGCTTATCACGGCGTTGCAATACCGGGATGAATTTAAGTTGCACGCCGAAATGTTCCCCAATCCAGACGCGATCTGCCGCCGGTTGCAGCTTAATTTTTCGTGGCCAGATGAGAGCTACCCCGAGCTACGGGCGACGGCCGAAGAAATCTGGCAGTTTTGTTATTCCAAACCGCAAACCTTGGGATCGCTGGAGACCTGCCTACCGTTTGCCTCCTGCCGCATTTACAAAGTGATCTCGCTGCTGGTGGAATCCGGCTTGATCGCGGTCGAAGATCCCGTGCCCATCACGGCAGTGGCCAGCTGAACCACGAAGATTTTGCTTGCACTCCATCCACCCATTTGATTGCCTCCGAGCATGTTGAAGCGCTTCTTCCTCGTCAGTCTTGTCGCGGCGAGCATGGGGGGATTCGGAGGCGCGGCCCTTCATGCAGGCGAGGCTGTTGATGCAGGTCGGGGGCTTAACACCGCGCCTAACACCGGTGGTGCCGACAATGAAACGGCTCCCGCTCAGCCCCCAGAAGAGAACGCTTCAATTTCTCCCTCCCCAGCGCAACTCCTCGCCATTCCCGAGCCCTCCATCTCGATATTAGTCGCGGTGGGCGGCTTTTTTTATCTGCTCCGCTGGCGCCCCTCCCGGCACTAGTCCATACCAAGTTGACACGGTCATACGGGGTTGACACAGAAATCGCGCAGAATTGGCTTTCAATTCAATCGCTCCCACCGGGTCTGCGGTGTCATGCGATGATGTCGCCCGCTCGGTAACCGTTCCAATCCAGTGAAACGCATCCAAGTGCCCCGCTCAATCCGCACCATCGATCGGCGCTCCTGAGCGGTCAATTCGCGCGTGTGCAAATCCACCGTGTGCGTTAGCCCGTCATTCCCACAAAGGGAAAACACCAGCCGCCCCGCCACCTTCGCGACCGGCGAAATCAGCCGCCCTTCTGTCAACGCCTCAGCCACCACCGGGGCGACCGCCGGCGGTCCCAGCGCCAGAAAGCTGTATTTCAAAAGCTGAATCTGCCGGTGCAAACCGCGGTTCAAATATTCGGTCGCCGGTGGAGCCTCCCACTTTTTCACTTCATGACACCAATATCGGCCCTCGGCCAAGAGCGGACAGGCGGCGGCATGCGGACAGGGAGCCAACACCCGGGCAAACCCCAGCCCCAGACAATGGTCCCGCAATCGCTCCAGACGCTCGGACGTTTCGCGCAAGGCCGGCTCAAGCAACAACAACACCCCACCCGGCTCCAACCGCCCACACCAATCCGCCACCCGCTCCGCCACCTGTTCAAACGGAGCCCTGCGGAACGCTTCGCCCAGGGAAAACCCAAGGGTGATCAAATGCCATCGACTCCCAGGTCGCCCCACCGCCTCCGATTGCCGGAGATCCCCCGTCCGGGTCTCCAGCCGCTGGCCTTTTGCCCCCTGCGCCTCTACCATCGCCCGGAGCGAGGCCAGATGGGGTGGGCTTTGATCCACCGCCATCCCCACCAAAGGATGCCCGGCAAAATGATCAAACACCGCCAGCGTGGAAGCCCCGGGCCCGCACCCCAAATCCAACACCCGCAGCGGGGTTCCCGGCGAAAAGCCCCAGCCGCATCGGCCCCGCAATTCCTCTAACACCCGCCGCATCCGGGCATACGTGCGGGGAAAAAAAAAGAGCCCATACGCCGCGCGCAACGCATCATCTCGATACATCTCCCGCGAAACCGCATCCCGGTCGCGGGTGTACAGCTCACTCAAAGCCGCCACCGCTGGGCGCAGCCGGTTGAGCGCCCGAGTGTCACTCCCCCCACCGGTCACCCGCCGGGCTTCCTTTAACCAAAACGGTTCCCAACGGGTGTGGTAAAGCGAGGCGTCAGAACGGGGCACAGGCAAAAAG
>CAZSPO010000277.1:0-5158 GCA_964608775.1 uncultured Chthoniobacterales bacterium
CGCGAGACCGGCCGGGCCAGCGGGACGGTGAAACTCGAGATTGGCGCCCTCCGCCTGTTCTTCCGGTATCTCGCGGGCACCGCACGGCTCCCCACCGATCCCGCCGCTCACTTGCCGTTGCCCAAACTCGACCAGCATTTGCCCGAGACCCTCGATGAATCCCTCGCCCGCCAGCTCGTCGAAGGCGTTCCCGACAGCCGTCCCTTTGCGCGACGCGACCGGGCGATGTTAGAATGGCTCTATGGCAGCGGCCTGCGGGTGACGGAATTGGTGCGCGCCCGATTGGAGCATCTCGATGAAAGCGAGGCCTTTCTCCGGGTGACGGGAAAAGGGGAGAAAACCCGGCTCGTCCCCCTGGGTCGTCGGGCGTTGGTGGCCACGCACGATTATCTCCGGGAAGAACGCCCTCGGCTGGTGAAGCGCCGGACCGATTCCACCCTTTTTCTCTCGAACCGCGGGGCGGCCCTCACTCGCAGTCGGATTCTTCAGATTGTGAAAGAAGTGGGTCGCGCCGCTGGCATTGAGCAGAATTTGTATCCCCACTTGTTGCGGCATTCGTTCGCCACCCATCTCCTGGGCAACGGAGCTGACCTGCGGGTGATCCAGGAATTGCTCGGCCACGCTAACATTGGCACGACCCAAGTTTACACTCACGTTAGCCAAGAACGGTTACAGGCGGTCCACCGCCAATTTCACCCGCGCGGTTGACGGGCTGGCGGGCGATCATCCTTCCCATCGACGCCCGAGACGGCGCTGGATCAGGGCCAGGAAAATCAGGAGCACGGCGAGCACCCAACCGATGGCGCTGGCATAGCCGAGGTCGCCGATTTCAAACCCGGTTTGGTAGAGATACATAACAATCGTTAACCCCTGGTTGTCCGGCCCGGACGTTTGCCCCAGGAGCAGATAGGGGAGTTCAAACAACTGAAAGCTGCCGAGCAGGGAGAGCAGGACGACAACCCCTGCCACCGGGGCGATTTGCGGAATGGTGATATGTCGAAACCGCTGCCACGTATTCGCTCCATCCATGCGGGCGGCTTCTAACAAAGTCGCATCGACCGCCTGCAAAGCCGCGAGGAAATAAATCATGTTAAAACCGGCAAACATCCAAAGCGCCGCGAGAATCAGGGCGGGCATGACAAACTCCTGGAGCCAGGGAAAATCCAACGGCCACCCGGTCAGCCGGTGCAGGGCGATGTTCAGGAGCCCGGTGTGTTGCTCAAAAATGAGGCCAAAGAGGACGCCAACAAAAACGGCTCCGAACAAGGCCGGGGAGAAAAAAATCAGGCGGAAAATAGTTCGGCCCCGGAGGTTCGGTCGGTTGAGCAACAGGGCGAGCCCCAGAGAGACGGGCAGTTGAAGAAAGAGACTCCCGCTTGCGAAGAGAGCGGTATTGGCGAGGGCTTTCCAAAAGAGCGGGTCAGCGAAAAGAAACTGGAAATTCTCCAACCCCACAAAGAGAGCCACGCCCGGTCCAGAAGTCTGCTGCAAGGCAAGGCTGATGGCGAGGCAGAGCGGCCAGAGGGTGAAGATCGCGAAGAGTAAGAGGAACGGGGCGAGAAACCCCCAGGCGACAGCAGGACGAGTTTCCATGTTAGGGAGCGGGCGTGAGGGCGCTGGCAGGGAGAAAGCGATTGCGGCGCATGACGACTAGCAGCCGGGCCTCAGCTTCGGCAAGCAAGCGCAGCGCCTCGGTCTCCAGCGCTTCCCGCTCCCAGACATCGGTCGCCCGGGCGTGGCGACGCAAGGCAAACGCCGCTTCACTCACCCCGACGCGGGCCAGGGTAAGGTAAGGCGAAGCAAATCGCACCGGGGTGTCGAGGGCCTGCTCTATGTATAATCGCCCGCTTGCCTGGTCGGAAAAGAAAGGGTCGGGCTGGTCGAACACCGGCAATGTCCAATACCGCCGGACCGGGGTGATGATCGATGTGCGTTGAAAGAGTTCGACGGCGGTTTCTTCCGCGAGATAAATCGCCTTGGCCGCCTGCCAAGCGGCCTCGAAGTTTGGCGCCGTCTTGGGAATCCCTAGCATCGTCCCCCCCGTCACCGTGGTGCGGCGTCCCCCTCGTTCCCAGGCAGGGAGCGGCATTAATTTCACCTTGCCCGCCAGCCCAGGCAGGTCGGTCTTCCAGACGCCAGCGAGCCAGTCAGGCATCAGGCTCCCGATCACCCGGCCCTCCAGACGCATCGCATTGCCGGAGGCGGAAAATTCCGGCGCTTCCATCGTGACCGGTTCCGGCCCGCTGGTCCATGTCACCACGGCGGCGAGCACCTGGGCGTTGGTCGGGCTGGCCAGCATCGGACGACCTTCCTGATCAAACAAACCGCCCCCGGCCTGGAGCATCAGCGCTTCAAGCGCTCCCGCATCGCTCAGCCGGAGGGAGAGGGGGAAATGGTCCGGTTGGCCGTCATCATTTCCATCCTTCCGCAGCGGGTGCAGGGCAGCAAAATAGTCGTCCCACGTTTCCACCGCCGTCAGATCAATCCCGGCCCCCTCGACTAGGTCGGCGCGATAGGCCAGGAGCACGGGATGGACATCGTGTGGAAGGCCGAAGATCTGACCCTGATAGGTCCAGGGGGTAAAGGCGTTCGGCACCATTTCCTGATCCAACCCTTCCGCCACAATTTGCGGCGTTAAATTCGTCCAGCCCACCCGTTCGATAGGGCCTAGGAAGGCCGGGGCGGCGCTATTGCGCTCCATTTCAATCAGGGGTGCCGTTGGGGTCCCGGAGAGAAATCCCGACATCACCCGGCGGGTCAGGGCAGGTAATGAAAAGAGACGGACCTCCATCGGAGGCGTCCGGTCGGCGTTCCAACGAGCCACCAGCGGTTCGTATTGTTGCATATGACTTCTGCCGAAGGTCCAGAACACCAGCGTGTCCGCCTCCACATGAGGGGCGGGACGGGAGGCGACCAGCCAGCCGCTGGCCAAAGCGAGCAGAGCCAGAAAGCGGGCCGAAGGGGGGAGGCAGGTCCACAACATCAGGCCTTGTTTCTTATCGCATTCGTGTCGCATTGGAACCGCAAATTCACCTCCATGGCCGCAGCTTGTGGAGAGGCGGTATCCACAACTGAACTTGCGAAATGGCGTGACCCCCTGTGAGCGGTTCGGGTTAAAAGAAAGGGGTGTCTCAGACTGCCGACCATGCCGGAACCCCGAGGCACCCGCCTTATCGTTGGGTTCGGGCGGTGCTCCTCTTTCTCGCGTTGCCTTACGGTCTGTTGGCCCTCCTGTATGCCTTGATGCAAGAGCGGCTCATTTTCTTTCCCTCCCGCTTGACCGAGTCGGAGACCCTCGCGCGAGCCGCAGCGGAAGGATGGCGGCCTTGGCGGGATGCGGACGGTCACCTCGTCGGTTGGCGCAAAGGCCATCCGGAGGCCCGCAACCGGTTGCTCGTCTTCCATGGCAACGCCGGGTCCGCGCAGGATCGTCGCGATCTCGCCCGCGCCTTCACGTTCCAAGAAAAGGGGGCTCAGTGGGAAGTCGTCCTCATGGAATACCCAGGATACGGCAGTCGCCCTGGCCGTCCAGGGCAGTCATCGATGGTTGCGGCCGGTCTCGGGGCTTTGCAAAGCCTGCGGGAGGAAGATCTGCGGCCTGTCTATTTGCTCGGCGAATCCATCGGGAGCGGCGTGGCGTGTGGCGTTGCCGGGCTGGCTCCGGATGAGGTAGCCGGGTTGCTCTTGATCACCCCGTTTCGTTCCCTGCAAGAGGTCGCGCAACAGGTGGTGCCCTGGATGCCTGTCGGCTGGTTTCTTCGCCACCCCTTTGATAATGCCGCCGCCCTCGCCCGCTATCGTGGCCCGGTGGCCGTGGTGCTGGCTGGCCAGGACGAAGTTGTCGGCCCCGCAACCGGGCGAGCCCTCTTCGACGGTTACACAACCGGTCCGAAATGGCTCGATGTCCAGGAACAAGCGGGTCACAACGACATCGGCTGGCTTCCCGCCTTGCCTTGGTTGCGGGAGGCCGGGGCTTTCCTCGAAGCGAAATGATCAGGCCGGACGGTCCGACTTCTTCCTCGCCGTCAGCCGTTGAATTCCGTAATCGAGCATCGGCACGCAGACGAGGCTGACAACCGTGGCGACGAGCATCCCGGCGAAAACCACCGTGCCAAGCACCTGCCGACTGACCGCTCCCGCTCCCTCCGCAATCAAGAGCGGGATGACGCCGAGGATGAAACTGAACGCCGTCATCAAGACCGCGCGAAATCGGAGACGGGCGGCGTCCAAAGCTGCTTCAAACGGGCTGCGCCCGGCGTCGCGTTGGGCTTTGGCGAATTCGGCGATGAGAATCGCGCTCTTCGTGGCGAGCCCGATCAGCAAGACCACCCCGATCTGGGTATACACATTGTTGTCGAGCTGGCGGAGGTAACAACCGAGCACCGCCCCCAATATCGCGGTCGGCACCGATAAACAGACCGCGATCGGAATCGTCCAGCTCTCGTATTGCGCTGCCAATACCAAATAGACGAGCAACACCGAAATCATGAAAAGGAGCCCCACCCCGCCCGTCGCCATTTTCTCTTGCAACGATAGTTCGCTCCACGCGTATCCCATTGAGGGAGGCAACAAGCGAGCTGACATCGCTTCCATCACGGCGATCGCCTGACCGGAACTAAATCCCGGAGCGGCGGATCCCCGAATTTTAATGGCCGGATAGACATTGAACCGGGTGACGGTTTCCGGTCCGACGGTCTCCTCCACCGTGGCGACAACGGCGAGTGGCACCATGGCTCCCTCCTGATTTTTCATTTCCAACGCCCGAATATCACCGGGAACCGCTCGATACGGGGCGTCGGCCTGGGCTTTCACTTGGTAGATTTTTCCAAATTGCGTGAAGTCATTGACGTAAGCCGAGCCAAGGTAGATTTGCAGCGTCTCAAACACCGACCCGAGCGAGAGCCCCATTCGTTTCACCTGCTCGCGGTCGATATCGACGTCGAGCTGAGGGGTGTCGGCGCGGAAAGAGGCATTTAACCCTTCCAAGGTCGACTGGGCGTTGCCATCCGTGATGAGCGTCGCGGCCATTTGCGCGAGCGGCCCGAGCCCGGAACCGGCGCGGTCTTGGAGCACGTAAGAAAACCCGCCCGCAAGCCCGACCCCAGGCAGCGATGGTGGGGCGAATGAAAAGGCGACGCAATCGGCGAGCCGGGCCAGA
>CAZSPO010000278.1:0-5133 GCA_964608775.1 uncultured Chthoniobacterales bacterium
GGCGCACTGCCGTCCGGTAAGGCCTCCACCACCCGGACCAGCGCCCGCCGGTTCATCTGCCAGCCGCTCACTACCATGGGTGGTCGCCCCGTTGCCACCACGGCCGCAGCGGCCCCCCCCCGCAAACTCCCCGCCCGCTTGCGCAACTCCCCCATCACCTCCTCCCAGCGCCCTGCCGCTTGCATGCTCGGACTCCGGTCCAACACGTAAACGGTCCGGCCCGCCGCCTTCCCCGGCCCTTGGCAACTCGGCTGCATCCAGGCCAGCACGAGCAACGTCAACATCAACCATTGCAACAACAACGACATCCACCGCCTCAGCCGGAGCCAAAAGGGTGAACTCTGCGCCGTCGGCCGGATCTGATCCCAAAACAACAGGGTGCTCACCGCCCGCGCCCGTTTTCGTGCTCTCAATAAATAGCAGAGCAAAATCGGCACGGCGGCGACAAATGCCCACCCGGCCAGTGGCAACCAGAAATTCATCGCACAAATCCTCCCTCAGCCAACGCCCGTGTCAGCAAGGTTTCGACCGGGATTTCGGTCCCGGCTTCCAACAACGCGACCTGATGCCGACGACAATGCCGCGTCACGGCCTCCCGATAGCTCGCCACCCGCTGACGATACTCGCGCGCCATCCGGCTGTCGGCCACCACCGTCCGTCGATTCCCCGTTTCACAACAAACCAGCTCAAATTCTCCTGCCTCCCCTGCCTCTCGCTCGCCTGGGTCCGTGATTTGCAACACCCCCACCTCGTGCCGCGCATGCCGGAGCCGGTCAATGGCCGCCAGGGCATCCCCTTCCGTCTCCCCCCAAAGATCGCTCAGAAGCAACACCAACCCCCGCCGGGGTTGCATGCTCTGCCAAAGATCCGCCGCCCTCGCTAGGCTTCCGCCGCCGACTTGCACGGGGGCCGCTGCCAGGAAACGGAGCACCGAAAAAAAGCGATGCTGCCCGCGCGCCGGGGGGAGCATCGCCAGTTTGGGCCCCAGCATCCCGACCGAGACCCGGTCCAAATTCGACAACCCCAAATAAGCCAGCCCCGCTGCTAAACGTCGGGCGTGATCAAACTTCAAGGGGTTGCCCCAGTCCATTGAGGCTGTGGCATCGATCAACAAGTGGACATGAAGATCTTCCTCCTCGATGAAGAGCTTTAGCACCAACTGCCGCCACCGCGCGTAAGCCGACCAATCGATCAACCGAAAATCGTCCCCCGGCACGTAAGCGCGGTATTCGGCAAATTCGATGCTGCTCCCATGCCGCACACTCCGGCGGTCCGCGCGCTGACGCCCCCGCACCACCTGACGGGCCGCGAGCACTAATGCTTCGAGCCGCCCCAGGAATGCCGCGTCAAATAACGCCTCGACCGGATCAGCCGACATCGCTCCATTGCTTTCGTCGGGCCTCGATCACCTCGGCAATCAGTTGGTCCGCATCCACTCGGTCGGCCTGCGCTTCAAACCCGAGCATCACCCGGTGCCGCACCACGGGCAATGCCGCCCACAACAAGTCGCGGTGCGCCACATGCACCCGCCCCTCCAGCAACGCCCGCACTTTCGCTGCAAGAATCAAAGCCTGCCCGGCCCGCGGACTCGCCCCATACCGGACATACCGCCGGATCGCCTCCCCCACCCCCGCCGTTTCCGGGTGTGTGGCCATCACCAAAGAAACCGCCTCATCCCGCAGCGAAGGCGCGACCAACACCTCCCGCGCAAATTCCCCCATCGCCATCAATTCCGCCCCGTGACAGACCGGCTCCAACACCGGGGTCGTCCGCGCGGTCGTCCGATCCAGGATGGTGTTGAATTCTTCCCGCGTCGGGTAAGGCACTTGGAGCTTGAAAAAGAAGCGGTCCAACTGCGCCTCCGGCAACGGATAGGTGCCATCCATTTCCAACGGATTCTGAGTGGCCAAGACGAAAAAGGGCTTTGACAACGGGCGGGTCTGCCCGGCGTTGGTGACATGTTTCTCCTGCATCGCCTCCAGCAAGGCCGACTGGGTCTTCGGGGTCGCCCGATTAATTTCATCGGCCAACAACAAGTTGGTGAAAATCGGTCCGGCGGAGAATTCAAACCGGGTTCGCCCCCCCTCTTCCACCAGAATATTGGTGCCGATCAAATCAGCTGGCATCAGGTCCGGGGTAAATTGAATCCGATTAAAATCGAGATGCAACGCGGCCGCCATCGAGCGGACCAGCATGGTTTTGCCCAGCCCCGGCACCCCTTCCAGCAACACGTGCCCCCCGGCGATCATCGCCACCAAGGTGCTCTCGACGATGGCGTCCTGCCCGACGATCACCTTCTGCAACTCGTCTTTCAACCGGGTAAACGTGCCCGCAAACTCCGTCAGCCGAGCCTGCAGCCCCGCTTCATCGGCAGCCGGTTCAGACGAAGGCAGCGGGGAACCAGGGGGCGGCGGGGCATTTTGCATCGGGGGATTCTGCCTTGCACGACGGCTAAAATCCATGAAAGGTTAAAATATCTCCGCTGTTCTTCCTGCTCACGACATCGTCGGCGCTGTGCATTCTTACTCGCTTCTCCCACTCCATGATCCCACTCCCTCCCCTCCATGTCCTGGCCCCGATCTTCTTGACCGGGATCGCCCTCCTCGCCTCCCCCACCTCCGCTCAGGAAACCGCCACCAACTGGACGGTCGACGACACGGTGGTCCTGAAAAACGGGGAGCCGTTCTTCGCAAAAGGGATGAATTATTCCCCCACCCCCGTCGGAGCCGCCACCTTCCTGCCTGGGGTCGGGGACTGGTTCACTCCCCCTTGGAACGGCATTTGGGAACGCGACCTCCCCATCCTCAAAGCCATGGGCGTCAATACCATCCGCACTTACTTCACCTGGTATTGGATGCCCAGCGACAACCTCGCCACATTAGCCGGGTTCACGCAGGAGAGTCCTTTGTCGGTCGATCCCTGGGGAAACACGGTGGATTACAATCACCTCCCCTTCCTCGACGCCTGCCACGCCGCTGGCGTCTATGTCGTGCTCGGAATCGCCCTGGATGGCGGCAACACGTTTAACTATGCCAACGCCACCATCCGCGAGGCTTACCAAAATTTTTACCTCCAAACCGCAGAAAAACTGGCCAAACGCTACGGCGAACATCCTGCCGTCATCGGCTTCAGCCTCTCCAACGAACAAAATCAACCCGGCCCCGCCAATGCCCCGACCTCCGGGCGCAACGCCGACCCACGCACCTGGGCCTACTACCAACAACTGGCTGATGTGGTCCGGCAGCATGCCCCCAACAAACTGATCACCATCGCCTTTCAAGATGATGCCGAACTTTACAACGGTTCGATCACCATCAATGGCGAGCCGCTCGAAAAAGTCATCTCCAACCTCGTCGACGTCTGGGGCCTGAATATTTACGCCGGCATGAGCGGCGATCTTTCCCGGTTCCAACAATTTGTCATCAACCCCGGCTTCGCCCGCCCCCTCTGGATTACGGAATGGGGGGTGTCCGGCGGTAAAAATGTCCCAGCCGGCACCCAGGGTCCACTCGAAGGAGCCGCCACCGGAGCCGAAAAATCGGTCGCCGAACAACAAATCGCCGCCAGCCAAATCACGGCCCAAATTGAGCTCATGCAAGACCATCTCACCTTCGTCGCGGGTGGCTTCTACTTCGCTTACTCGGATGAATGGTGGAAAAACTATCTGGATCCCAACACGGTCCAACCGCTCCCGACCGCCCAAAATCCTTACGCAAACATTGATCCCAACACCGGTTTATACATTCAACAAGATGCCCAAGGCCGGGTAACCACCAATGTCCCGTTGCCTGATGGCAGCTTCCGAAAGGTCTACCCCACCTACGTTTGGCGGCAGGACGGGAGCACGAGCCCTGATTGGCCCGAGGAATTTTGGGGACTCCACGCCATCGCACCAAACCAACGCCCCACCCGCAGCGGCCCCTACGATGTCGCAAACAACAAGCCGTTTCCTGCTGATCGCCTCACCCCCCGCCAGCCCATGGTCAACGCGGTCGCCGAAGGCTATGCCACCCTCGAAAGTCGTGCGCTTCGCCTCACCAACGCCCGGCTCAACCGCAATTTGACGGCCAGCGACACCCCTTCCACCCTGGAAGAACGGCTCCGCACGACCGGAATCGGCGGAGGTTCCTCCCAAAACAACGCCCTTTTCGGCAGCGCAAACTCATCCGCCTCCCCGCAAGCCAACCGGTTCTTCCGCCATTTCTACGACGACGCCGGCGATCTCCTGCCGCCCAGCCGGCGCGGTGCCCTCCTCGACGGCTTGCAGATCGGCGACCTCTTTTTGATGGAGGATTTCGGTCTCGTCCGGTTGCTCGCCCGCGTTGACGAAGGTTTCTGGGTCAATCCCCTTTCCTATGAGGATAGCTGGCTCTACTTTGATCTCTCCGCCCCGGATTTCGTGTTCGAAGGAGCCACCGGCATCTGGTATCGCATCAAGGAAGACCGGGATTTGTTCGAATTTGATCAAGGTCGCCCCACCGGCACCCACGGCGGCATCCCCATTCGGCTGTTCGAAGGTGGCATTTGGGATCTCCAACCGCCCGACGAAACGCTCTTCTCCCACCCCGGCGGCATTCAGCCGTTCGCCGAATGATTCCCAACTCCATCTGCGCAAACCGCCCCGTCGGCTCTTACTGAATCATACTCGGAAACGGTCGCGAATCGTCCCGCTACCACGCGGAAATCGCTTGCAACCATGTGTCAGCGCGAGCGCCCGGGCCCGCCCATAAGCCCCTTGGTTCGCCCCCTCCTGGCACCCGCCGCATCCAACTCGCCAACCCCCACCCGGCCCCCTGCGTGCAGCCGACGGGCGCATGCCACAGCAGGGTTTGCTTTCCGATAAAATACGGTCCGCACCCCGCAAGTCTCCTCCAACACCGGGTCGGGCGATTCCCACACCTGCGTATACCATCCAACCTCGATAAACAACGGCGGCAGCCGCTCCCGCAGCCGGATCAGACATCTCCTACCGATCTATCCGAGCGAACAAACCGAGTCGACGCCTCTTTCTCAGCGGGCCCTCAAAATTTTGTCTGCAACCCCGTTGACTTCGCCCATTGACGCATGGAATGTTGCGTTTCGTCGGCGGAGTAGCCAAGTGGTAAGGCAGTGGTCTGCAAAACCATTATTCGC
>CAZSPO010000279.1:0-5118 GCA_964608775.1 uncultured Chthoniobacterales bacterium
GGGGGCGAGGTGGCGGGGTTACTCGGGCCGAACGGAGCCGGGAAGACGACCTGCTTCTATATGATTGCTGGGTTGATCCGGCCCGATGCTGGCCAGGTCGAGTTTGCCGGGCGCGACGTGACTCGCGAGCCGATGCATCGGCGCGCCCGACTCGGTCTCGGCTATCTCCCGCAGGAGGAGTCCATTTTTCGGAAACTGACCGTCGAGCAAAACTTGATGGCCATTCTCGAAACCTTGCCGATCACCCGAGCCGAACGCCAGACCCGCTGCGGCGAATTGCTGACCCAGTTTGGCATCGAACACCTCGCCAACCACCCGGCCCTCACCCTGAGCGGAGGAGAGAAGCGCCGTCTCGCCATTGCCCGTTGCCTGGTTACCCGTCCCCGATTGTTGATGTTAGACGAACCGTTCAGCGGGGTCGATCCAATCGCCGTGTGTGAAGTCCAGCAAATCATTCGCAACCTCCAACAGGAAGGGCTCGCCATTCTCATCACCGATCATCAGGTGCGCGAGACGCTCCAGATTGTCGACCGCGCATACCTCCTCTTCGAAGGCCGGGTCGAAAGCGCTGGCAGCAAAGATTTTCTCATCCATGATCCCGTGAGCCGCCGGTTATACCTCGGGGAACGGTTTCAGATGTAGAAACCCCAACCAGAAAGGAACCCATGCAAGTAGCCAATGTGAATCCACCCATCCGCGTCACCGGGCGCCACATCTCCATCACCGAGGCCATCAAAGATTACGCCACAAAGAAAATCGAAGGGTTGCATCTCGATTTCCCCAAAATCATTGAGGCCCAAGTCATCCTGGATGTGGAAAAATATCGGCATCACGCCGAAGTGATCTTGTTTTGTGCGAACCACATCACGATCGAAGCCTCGGAAGAAACCGACGATATGTATACGTCGATCGATTCCGTGATTAACAAGATCGCCCGGCAGATGCGGAAATACAAAACTCGCTTCCAACGGCACCATCGCCCGCGGCAGATGAGCATTCGGGAATTGGAAGAACAAGTGCTCAGCCTCGACGGATTCCACGAGGAACCCGAAAGCGAGCCGAATGTCATCCAAACAGAAAAATACCCGGTCAAACCGATGTTCGTCGATGAAGCCGTGTTACAAATGGAAATGTCCAGTCGGCAGTTCCTGGTCTTCCTCAATGCGAAGAGCGAGAAAGTAAACATCCTCTACCGTCGCAAAAACGGCCACCTCGGCCTGATCGAGCCCGCCTTCGAGTAAACCCGTCCGTTGTCCATCATGCCGCCGGGCCCCCCAGCCCGGCGGCCATTCGGCGTTCTCATCCGTTTTCCAAATCCTCTGGCGTGCCGACCTTTTGAGCCAGGCCGTGATTGCCCCTGACCTCACTTGATATCGCCCCGGCAGGGGCGGCGCTTAAATAATCGCGACCAGAGAAAACAGGCGCTGTATTGGACGCCCACTTGTTCAAAAAACTCCCGACATTCATCCTGGTAGGTTTTCGTTCGATGGAGGGGTTTGGTAGCCTTTTATGTCGGGTCCACCGCCCCTGCCGGGGCGAACTGACGAGGATGCACAAGCGGGGCCGGAGGAAGGGGCGAAACGTTGTCGGCACGACACGCGCCCGCCTCCTGCTCACGTTTGGAGTTTGGCCAATAAACGGTCGATTTCGACGTGTTCCTCTACCAACGACTGGATCTTCTCGATTTTCTCGGTGTCGCCCGGCACTGTTTTGATGGTCATGGAATGAATGGAACTCGCGACGGTATAACTGTCATGGGCCGAAATCATAAAAGGGATGGAGCTTCGCTTGATGAGTTGCATCACACTTGGGTGCGGCAAAATATCGCCAGACAAGACAATCCCGGCCAGCTGCGGCCCCTCTTCTTCGTGAAGGCTCTCGGTGGATAGCGCCGCCAGGATAACATCTTCGCGGTCGCCAGGTGTAATCACCAGGGTGCCGGTCGAGAAATGTTCCATGACCCGGCTCGAACTCATTGCCCCGATGATCACCCGCGCCACCCGACGCAGCGCGTGGGCCTCGCCGTTGATAAATTCCCCTCCGATCTCATCCCCCACTTGGCGCAGGGTTGGATAGGCGAGCAGCGGTTCATCGGGAATGATCCCCACGAGGTCGATCCCCAAACGGGCCAATCCCCGTCGGGCGAACTCAGCGGTATAATCGAATTTTGAAGGTAATACTTTGTTTAAAATGACCCCCACTATCTCCACCCCTTCCGCGTCGAACAACGCCTTGTTTAACGCCACTTCATCAATGGGCCGCCCGATGCCGCCCTTGGTGATTAACACCACCTTACTCTTGAGCAGGCGGGCTACCCGGGCATTCGAGAGGTCAAAGACCGAGCCAACCCCGGCGTGCCCCGTCCCTTCAATAATGGCAAACTGCTTCTCCCACGCCGCCCGGTCGAAGGAGCGCTGAATCCGTTTGATCAAAAAATCGATGTTCCCTTTTTCAATGTATCGCCGGGTAAAATCAGGTTCGACCGCGATCGGGCTCATCGCGTCGAGCGGGACGTCGAGTCGGAAGGTGTCTTCAATTAGCACCGAATCTTCGTCGATATGTTTCCCTTCGATATCGACGAACCGTTGCCCGATCGGTTTGATAAAGCCGATCCGCCCGAGCCGCCGACTCAACGCCGCAAACAACCCGAGTGACGTGGTCGTTTTCCCGTCATTCTGACGGGTCGCCGCGATGAAAACCCGGGGGGTGACTTCGTTCATGCGCTGAGGCCGTCGGGATAAAGCCGACGATATTCGATGGCTTGCAACCCGACAATGGCCGCCACGCCAAGGATTTCCGATTCGTGCGCCCCCCGGGAAACTTCGCCAGCTGGCTTGGCCAACCCCAGCATGATTTGCCCGTAGCTTTCGGCCCGCGCCAAATAGTGAACGAGTTTGCTGGCAATGTTGCCGCTGTTGAGTTCGGGAAAAATCAGGACGTTCGCCCGACCCGCCACCGTGCTGCCGGTTACCTTCCGCTGGGCAATCAACGGGTCGAGAGCGGCGTCCACCTGCAGTTCGCCGTCGATTTCAAACTCCAACTGTTCCTGCTGAATCCGTTGCCGTGCCAGGGCGGTCGCGGCGATGACTTTCTCGGTGGAAGCGGTCTTGGCACTTCCGCGTGTGGAGAAACTGAGCATCGCAATGCGGGGCCGCACATTGGTCAATTGCCGACAGAGCCGACCGGTTTCCACCGCGATCATCGCCAGTTGATCGACGCTAGGCTCCGGCACCACCCCGCAGTCCGATAGAAAAAAGACGCCATCCTCACCGAATTCCCGACTTGGCAAATCCATCACGGTGGCGCTGGAAATCGTCTTGATCCCAGGAAGCGGCTTGATGAGCTGGATGAGGGGCCGAAGCAGGGTGCTAGAATACATGCTCGCCCCCCCCACCAAACCGTCCACTTGGCCGGACTGCATCATCATCGCGGCAAAATAGTTCGGGTTTAACATGATCCGCTTGGAATCGGTGACCCCCATCCGTTTGTAGCGCTCCAACTGTTCCAGCCGTTCGCAAAACAACGGGAGATCGGAAGAACTCTCGGGATCGACGATCCCAATGTGTTCCAAAGAAATGCTCTCTGTCGCGGCGAGCTGCGCCACCTGCTCCCGGTTGCCGAGCAGGATGGGGGTGCCAAGCCGAAGGGCCGCAAATTGTTCGGCAGCCCTCAGGATGCGGGGCTCCAGCCCCTCGGGAAAGACGATGCGCTTGGGATGGCGCCGAAGCTTTTCAAAAACGGTCTCAATGAATTTCATGGTGGCGAACGGGGAGGGCTTCATCACGGCACAGCCCGCCTCGGAGAACAAGGGGGAAAATAGCCGCCGTCACCCGATGTCACCCGACGGAAGCCGTTTCTCTCGCCTCCAATCGTTTCCCTCCCTTGGGCGGGTCGCGCCGGGCTTTGCCTCTCTGATCCGGTTGGAACCAGCCAAACATCATGATGGCAATCTGCAACACCACAAAGGCGGACAACCAAAAGAAGGCGGCGTCCGTGAAGCCATAGCTGTGCAACCCGATCCCAAGCATGTTGGTCCCAAACCAAGACCAGGCCGTGATGGCGTTGCCAAAGACCGCCGTCACCATCGTGCCGGTCCGCCGCAGCCAGCCCGCGAGCCGTCCGTGGATGATCACCGCATTCCACAGGACGATGAGCAGGGCCCCATTCTCTTTCGGATCCCAACCCCAGAAACGGCCCCACGATTGATCCGCCCAAATGCCGCCCAGCACGGTGCCGACAAAACTGAGGAGCAAGGCAAAACAGACTGCGCCAAAGACCATGTTTTCTTCCGCCTTTTGCGCCGGTCGTCCGAACAAGCCGCGAATGAGCGCGATTGCGGCGATGAAGCCCGCCACAAAGGTCGCCGCGTATCCCAGAGTGATGATCACGACATGCGTGGCCAGCCAGAAATTGGAATCCAACACGGCCCGCATCATTTCCATCGTGTCCCCGGCCAAGGAGAGATGGTGGGCCACGATCAAACCGGAAAAACCGGCCAGCGCCCCCACGAAAACGCCGAGCCCGTTCCGATAAATTCGTTCCATATAAATGGCCAGCCCAGCGCAGGCCCAGGCGATGAAAACGGCGGACGAATAAAGGTTGGTCACCGGCGGACGCCCCTCGATCATCATGCGCCAGCCAAGCCCGATGCTGGTTGCCAGGAAGGCTCCGAGGGCGAGGCCAAAGCCGATGCGGCGTGATTTCTCCCAGCGCGCCACCCAGGCAATCCCAATGGCGATCATCGCTAATACATAAGCCGCCATGCTCGCCCCAAAGAGGTCGGCCCGGTTAAAGGCGGTTTCCGAACCGACGTTTTTCCAAAGAGCCGGGTGGGTCTTCTCCAGCCACGCCCCATATTGACCGGCAAACTCACCAAATTTCACTGCCTCCCCCGTCTGCCCCGAGGCCGCCAACCCCGCAATAAACTTCAGCGGCTCGGACATTCCCCCCTCGATCACGATCGATTCCATCGCTTTGCCAGTCGTCTGCCAATCATCCCGGGTGGCAGCCGAATCAGTCGGGGCAATCAGGTGAAATCCGGCCGCCCGATCCCAAGCTTGGGCCTGGGTGAGCCGCTGCCGGAGGGTGGCGACATCCGGTTCCCTCGCCGCATTTTCC
>CAZSPO010000280.1:0-5110 GCA_964608775.1 uncultured Chthoniobacterales bacterium
AGTGGGTTGCCCTGGATTTCGATACGCGGCACAGGGCGGTTAGCAGGAAAGAGAATACCCCAAGGCAGCGGCCAATTCCCGGGTCGGCTCGCCGAGCCCAGCCTCCGAAAGCGTCCGGCGCCAACGGTCTGCCGCTCCGGGCTCGATCCCGGCGTGCAAATGAAATTTGAGATCCCCGCTAAATTCCGAGGCCATCCGCAAGCCATCGGTCATCCGGCTCCCTTGGTCGTCGTAAGGCCGGAGCATGGCGGCCTCAAATGGCACCCGGAAAAACCCGCACACCGCTTCCATCACCGACCGGGGATTCCGGACCAAGGCTTCGTATTGCACCCGCATTTGTCGTTCCGCAGGAATGTTTTCCAGAAAATGCCGGATGTTGCCGTTGGTCAGCAACCAGCCGAGCTCGGCCAATTGGCGGCGGCTAAAGTCGCTCTCCCGCATGAACGGCACCAGTTGCTCCATTTTCCCGTCCTCGAACGACTTGATCATCCCGCACGGATGCCGGACGAGATGGAGATAAAGCGGTGCGTCAAACTCCGCTTCCATCCGGGTCAAAAACTCTGGGCGCATCGGGTAAGTCGGCGATTTATCAATCAGCCAACGCTCCCCCGCTTCCTCCAGCAACCGGGCGTAGAACGCATGCACGGGCATCGCCGCTGCCTCGCATTCCTCCAAATAACGGGTCGCCACCTCGGCCTCCACGCCGCGCAGCTGCATGACGGCCCGGATGGTGCCGGTGAGTAGTTGGGCATTCTGCTCGTTCGCCAACGCCTGCTTCCGCCGGGCCATGTCGGGGTAAGTCAGCAAATGCAATTCCGGCGGGGCGAACAAAGCGGGGTTGCCCGCGAGCATCACCCGGAGCAACGTCGATCCGGACCGGGGCGAGGAGAGGACGAAAATCATCCGCCGATTTTTTCGGGGCGGCGGCTCCGGCACGCCCCACGCGGAAACCGGCGGCAGCAGGGTCAAAAAACGGGCGTAATCCGCAGGGGAAACCACCGGCTCCTCCCTCCCATTGTCAACGCCACTGTCAACGCTATTCCCGACGGTCTCGGGCTCTGCTGCAGGCGGGGGAGCGGCCTGCTCGGTTTTCTCCGACGGTTCAGCGAGTCGGCTCGCAATAAAATCGGCGAGCGGACCGAGCGCCAAATCTTCCACATAAACCCCGCCCGGCATGATGAGATCGTGAAACCCCATTTTTCGCCCGAACCGACTCTCGGTTTCCACGATGAGATGAATGAAATCGACGGAAGCAAACCCGAGGTCGCCCACCAACGTCGTGCTGCGCCCCAGCGTCCCGTCGTAGTCGAGCCCGAGATCCTCAATCATCTCCTCAAGAATGGCGTGGAGGGTTGGTTCGACAGGAAGCGATTCAGCAGACATGCGGTGTAAGTCGGGAAATGCGTCAATGGTCCGATTTCGGTCGGCCGAGCGAACTGGCGAGAGCTTCCAAGGTGCGCTGCTGAGAGGCAAGAAACTCCTGCATTAACTCTTGGTGCGCGAGCGCGACGGCGGCAGCTGAGTCGGCGGGAGGCCGGGAGCCAGTCGGCTCGGAACTCGACGCAGAGGGAGCAGCGGGCGGAGCGGCGGTTTCGGCTGGCGGCGGGGGTGCAGCCAATTGAGCTCGCACCTCGGCTACCACGGAATCGGAGAGGCTCATGACCGGGATGGAAAGGTCCAGCCGCTTCCCGCGCTGGGGCGTCCCCGGCTTCGGGTCCGGAGCAAAAGGATCGACCGCCTTGACCGGTCGATGCTGGTAAAGTGGGTCGAACCGAACCGGAAAGCCCCGGCACCAAAGACGGGCGAGGGTCCGTTGCCAGTGGGTCGTGGCCGGCACCCCAGGGGCATTCGTCGCCAGCGCCAGGGCTCCCCGACGCCTCAAGGTATCCTCAACGAACGCGGTCAAATGATCGTTCGGCCCCACCTCAATGAAATGCCGCACCCCTTCCTCAAAGAGTCGTCGGACGGTCTCCTGAAACCGGACCGGGGCCATCCATTGCTGCACAGCGAGCGCCCGGGCCGCCTCGGGGAGGTCCGGAAAATCTTCAAATGTCGCGCAGCTCACCACCCGGTGCGCCGGTTTTTGGAACGAAATTTTTTCGTAAAACGTGGTCAATTCCTCCCGTAACCGATCCAAGAGCGGCGTGTGATAGGCATGCCCAAACGGCAAGACCTGGCAAAGCCCGCCCTCCGCTTGAAACCGCTCTCGCAGGGTCTCGATGGCAGTCGGCGAACCAAACAAAATTTTCTGGCTCGGGCAATTGTCCATCGCGATATGCACCTCCCCTTTCGCCCCGGCCAGGGCTTCCTGCAGGCTCCCTTCCGAAATGTTCCCCACGGTGAGCAGCGCTCCTTTGGCCACCTTTTCCGGGGTGTTCATCGCGTAAAAAAACCGGTTCAACTCCTGCTTCAGCACCACCTGCCCAGACGCATCCGGCAAGGCCACCACACCAGCCGCAGCCAACGCACTGTATTCACCGGTGCTGTGACCCACCATCACATCGCAGCCAACCCCGAAGCGCTCTAGCAATTTGAACATCGCATAGTTGGCCGTAAAAATGGTCTCCAACCCCGCGTCAATCCGGTGAAATTGACGGTCCAACTCCGCCGCCCGCTCCTCCCCCAAACCGGTCGGCGGCGGGTAAACGCATTGACTCGGTAAAATCGGCCAGAGCCCGCGATAGGCCGCGTCGGACAAGTCAAATTCCCGGCGCACCATTGGGAAGGCCATGCAAAGTTCGGCCAGCATCCCGGCATATTGCGATCCCTGACCCGGAAACAAAAAGGCGGTGCCCCCCTCCGGCTCGGTCGGCGTTTCCAGGTCAAAGACCAGCCCATCCCGGGTCTGACCGCGCGGCTTTTTCGCCGCAGCCAATTTCCCCAGCGCCTGAGTGGCCTGCTCCCGGAAATCCGCGAGGTCCCGGGCTTGGAATGCCAACCGACAGCGCCCCATTGGCTCTTCCGCCAGCCAACGCGCCACCGCCGCCAGTTCCACCTCCGGCCGGCTCGCGACCGCCGCCGACACCGACTCGATCCGCGCCACCAACGCCTCCGGGGTTTCCGCCGAAAAGAGCAGCAACTCGGTGGGCCAAACGTAACCGGAATCCTCGTCCGCCCCCGCGCCCGTGTATTCTTCCAGGACCAAATGCGCGTTGATCCCACCGAATCCGAACGCGTTCACCCCGGCCCGCCGGGGTTGGCTCCGGTCAGCATGAATCCAGGGGCGCGGCTCGGTATTGACGTAAAAGGGATTGTCCGGCTCGTGGAACTCCGGGCGCACGGTTCCGCACAAGGTGGGCGGTAAAATTTTGAACCGCAATGCCAGGGCCGTTTTGATCAAGCTCGCGATCCCCGCTGCCGGAATGCAATGGCCGATCATCGATTTCACCGAACCAATCGCCACGCTCGGAAATCCGTTGGCCGAAGGGGGAAAGGCCGCCCGCAGGGCCTGCAACTCCGTCCGATCCCCCAACGCGATGCCGGTGCCATGCGCCTCGATGAGCCCGACGGAGGCCGGAGCCAAGCCGTTCCGTTCGTAAGCCCGACGAATCGCCAGAATCTCCCCTTCCAACCGCGGGGTGAGCAAGCCCTGCGCCCGTCCGTCGCTCGCCAGCCCGGCCCCCCGCAGCACGGCATAAATGGTATCCCCGTCCGCCTCGGCGTCGGCGAGTCGTTTCAACACTAAAAATCCGACGCCCTCCGCCAAGATGGTGCCGTCCGCCCCGATATCGAACGGTTTGGCGCTCTCCCGCGAAAGCGCCTGCAGCTGGCAAAACAACATGTAAACCTGGGGCGGCATCGACGCCTGCACCCCCCCCGCCAACATCATCCGGCTCGACCCGCTCCGGAGCTCTTTCATTGCCTGCTCGACCGCGATCAATGAGGACGCACAGGCGGCGTCGATCATGTAACTCGGCCCTTGCAGGTCCAACCGGTTCGCGATCCGACCAACGGCGACGTTGGAGACCAACCCAGGCGACGCCTCCGGGGGCAGGGGCGGCAGACTTTCAATGAGGGAACGCCGGATTTTCTCCAGGATCGCGGCATCCAATTCCGGCAACAACTTGGCGATCAGATCGGTGGTGAGATCGACCCCCTGCCCCGCCAGTTGCCCGGTGATCGTCCCCCGATTCGGCGTGGCTCCGCGTCCCAGAATCACCCCCGTATTTTCCCGGTCAAACGGGCGGTCGGCATAACCCGCATCCGCCAATGCCTCCGCCGCTAGGCGCAAGGCCAGAAAATGGTCGGGTTCAGAACCCGGGATGGCGTTGGGGACCACCCCGTAAGCCACAGGATCGAACGCGGCAAGATCGCCGAGGAGCCCGACCCGTTTCGTATAAATCCGGTCGAGATCTTTCGAACCCTCCTCCAGCCGTCGCCCGATCCACTCCGGGGGGGCATCCTGAATGAAACCCTTTTTTTCAAAAACATGCCGCCAAAACTGCCCCGGCCCCGCCGAACCCGGGAGCAGGCAAGCCATGCCAATGATGGCAATCGCATCGGAAAGAGGGGGTGGTGAAGAATCAGACATGGCTGAGAATGAAGGAGAAAGGGAGAAGCGCAATCCGCACGCGACGGGCCGGGGTCACCCCTCCTTGGCGCGGACAATTCGCATTAGCTCCTCGCTACGGGTGTTGACGACCTCCTCCAACTTCAAGCGCAGAAACCCGAGGCGATCAATCACCGAGATGTTGGCATAAATCGAGACCGGCGGTTCGAAACGCAGCTCGATAAAAAAACGGAGACCCGGCTCCGTCGACAACGGCCCGCCCCAATGGCGCACCCGGCCCACAGAACTCGGCAGCGCATAGCCCTCCGTCTGAGAAATCGCCCAGCAGAGACACCCCTGCAGCGTCGCATCCAGCAACCCCGGAGCCAGGAGCCATCGGGCAAAAGCAGGTGCCCCCGGCACCAACTCCCGCAGCGCCGCCCCCCGAAGCCGACCACTCACCCCCCGCTGCTCCAAACCATCGAAATGTTCAATCAATTGCAGCTTCGGCCCGTGGAACAACCATCGGGCGTTGAGCGCTTCCGCCCTCCACGGCGAAGGAGCCAGCGTCGGAAACGCCTCGGCCTGGGGTGGGGCTTCCCCCGACCGAGCCACTTCCAC
>CAZSPO010000281.1:0-5091 GCA_964608775.1 uncultured Chthoniobacterales bacterium
AAGCCCTGCGCAAAAAGATCAAGCAAACACGACTGGTTTTATGAAACAGTGGGGTCTATCCTGCGTTCTGTCATGATTTCGGAAAACTTGATGGCAGGGGTATAAAGTTCGCTTGAACGTATGGATTCCCCCCTTAAATTCCCCGTGTGAAAGCCGGGCAGACCGGTCGCTTCCGCCGCCCATGATCATTCATCTCGATGCCGATGCGTTCTTTGCTTCGGTGGAACAGGCCGCCGACGCCAAACTCCGCGGTCGCCCCGTGGCGGTCGGGGGGGAGCGGCGGGGGATTATCGCTTCGGCCTCTTATGAAGCGCGTCGCCTCGGGATTTACACCCCGATGCCGACGGTTCGCGCCCGGAAACTCTGCCCAGGCCTGATCGTGTTGCCGGCTGATTTCGAGCAATATGAACGCTTCTCCCGGTTGATGTTTTCTTATGCCTACGATTTCACCCCCACCGTGGAAATCGGGTCGATTGACGAGGGCTATTTCGATCTGCGCGGCAACCGCCGGTTGTCTGCGGTGGAAACGGCGGAAACCATCCGGCGGGCGATCGCGCAGTCGCTGCGGCTGCCGGTTTCGGCTGGGATTGGGACCAGCAAATTGATTGCTCAAATTGCCTCGAAACTGCGCAAACCCCAGTCTTTCATCACCGTGCCAGCCGGGGAGGAATACCGTTTCCTAGATCCGCTGCCCAACCATTGGCTGCCTGGGGTTGGGCCCAAACTGGCCGGGATTCTATCAGCCGCCGGTCTTTCCCGGATTGGTCAAATTGCCCGGACGGACCCCGGTGAGCTCTCCCTTTTTTGCCACGGAGCGGCCCAGAATCTCTGGCAGTTTGCCAATGCCCGCGATGACCGTCCGGTGGTGCCGGATCCCCCCGAGGCGAAGTCCTACGGTGAACAGGAAACGTTCGACGCCGACACCTGCGACGAGGTGGGGATCGTGGCGACGTTGCGCGCTCAAATCGACCGTTTGATGGTCCGGGTGCGAGCTGATCGCAAGGCGGTTCGGACTCTGACGTTGCGCATTCGATACAACGACATGCAGGAAATCAGCCGGTCGGAGAGTCTCTCCGAACCGACCACTCTGGAGACCGACTTTTACCCGCTCGTTCCCCGGCTGTTGAAGAAGGCGTGGCAACGTCGGGCCAGTTTGCGCCTAGTCGCGGTGAAGGTGCATCACCTGTATGACCCGCTCTTTCAACCCGAGCTGGAGCTTGCCCCCCAGGCGCGTGCGCTTGATCAACGCACGAAATTAGCCGCCACCCTCGACACCATCCGGGCGCGTTACGGTGGCCGTGCCATGATGCGCGGGCACGATCTCTGGCTGCGCCGCAGAGAACTGGATCGGTCGGATCAACCGGTCTCACCCGATTCTCCGGCTTCCCCGGCCATGCTCGCGATTCCCTCGATTCCTTCCATTCCGACCTTGCACTTCCCCACCCCGCGCACCGGGCGGATGCCGTTACTTCATTTCCATTCTTACTACGATTTCCTCGATTCGCTGCTTTCGCCGCGGGAGATTGTGCAGTTGGCGGCTGATTGGGGGGCGGAGGCGGTGGCAATCACCGATCCGAATCTTCACGGGGCGATCGAGTTTTTTCAGTGCGCCCGCGAGGCCGGTTTGCAGCCGGTAATCGGGGCGGAGCTGCGGACGACCGATACCCGGCGGCGCTGGCTCGCTTACGTGGAGGATCAAACGGGGTATCGCCATCTCTGTCGGCTCCTATCCGATCCGGCGGCGCTGACGCAGGCCATGCTGGAGGAGCATCGGGGTGGGTTGTGGGTGACGCCCGCTGATCGTCCGGTGCTGGCCCTGCCGGAAATCCGGTATGCCACCCCGAATGACCGGGCCGCTTACGACATAGTCCAAAGCATCCGCACCCTCACTCGGTTGCGGCAGGGGCACCCAGAGAAACGGCGCGGCACGCGTTGCCACCTTCCTTCGGCCCGAGAATTCGTCGCCCGTTACGATCCGGCCATGGTGCGGGCCACCCGGGCGGTGGCGGAACGGTGCACCTTCGGATTTGACCTCGGCGGGCTGCGTTGCCCGGCTTATCTCCCGCCGGATGGTTCGACACCGCACGCGTTCCTCAGGCAACTGGCGCAAGCGGGGTTGCGAGAACGATACCGCCGGGTCACTCCCGCTCTCGAACAGCAGTTGCGGACGGAACTCGGGATCATCGCGGAGGTGGGGTATGAAGAATATTTCCTCCTCGTCTGGGACCTCCTGCAAGGGTGTCGCGAGGCGGGCATCCCGTGGATCACCCGGGGGAGCGCGGCGGATTCGTTAGTTTGTTACTGTTTGGGTATCAGCGACTGTTGTCCGGTTCGGTTCGAATTGTATTTCCAGCGGTTCTTGAACCGGGAACGGATGGTCCTCAACAAGCTGCCCGACATTGACATCGATTTTCCCCATGACCGGAAAGATGACGTCGTGGATCTGGTTTTTGCGCGGCATCCTGCGGGGCAATGCGCGGTGGTGGGCGGGTTTTCGACTTTTCAAGCGCGTTCGGCCGTGGCGGAGATCGCGAAAGTGCTCGGGGTTGCAGAGGCGCAGATCCGGCAGATGACCGAGCATATGCCGATGGCCCGTGCGGCTCATGTCGAGGAAGCGGTCCGCCGGAGTGCCGAGGCTCGCAGCCAGCCGTGGGAGGAGGAGCCCTACCGGACCGCGCTCGCTTTGGCTGGACGGCTCGACGGATTTCCGCGTTATGCAAAAATGCATCCGTGTGGGGTGGTGATAAGTCGGGAGCCGATCCAGTCGTTGACCCCGGTTTTCACGAGTCAGAAGGGCTATCCCACCACGCATTTTGACATGGAGAGCGTGGAGGCGGTGGGATTGATCAAGCTCGACCTGCTGGCCCAGGGCGGGTTGGCCGTGATTCGGGATACCACAGCGGCGTTGGAGGCGCGGGGGGTGCGGGTTGAGCTGTCCAATCGTGGGCCGTGGGAGGATCCGGCTGTTTGGGAAATGATCGCGACCGGTCGGGCCCGCGGGGTGCATCACATTGAATCCCCGGCGATGTGTTCCCTGGCGCGAATGTGCGACTGCCGAGATATTGACCGATTGATTGCCATGGTGTCGGTGATCCGGCCGGGGGCGGCGAACAACACGAAAAAGGCGACGTTCGGCCGACGGGCGAGCGGGTTGGAGCCGGTGGAATATCCGCATCCGAGCTTGGAGCCGGTGTTGCGAACGACATTCGGGGTGGTGGCTTACGAGGAGCATATCTTGCAAATTTGCGAAGCCTTTACGGGGATGACGGCAGGTCGGGCGGATCAGTTGCGACGGGCGTTGGTCAAGCGGCAGCCGGAGAAGGTGGCGGAATTGGGTGGGGAATTCGTGGCGGCTGCGCGGGAGCTGGGACGGGATGAGGCGTCGATTCGCCAGGTCTGGGAGTTGGTGAGCGGTTTTCAAGGGTATGCCTTTTGCCGGGCGCACTCGACGGCTTACGGGTTGGAAGCGTATCAGGCCGCCGTGTTGAAGCACCGGTATCCAGCGGAGTTCCTGGCGGCGGTGTTGAGCCACGGAAAAGGGTTTTACTCCCGGCTCGTTTACACCTTGGAGGCGCGGCTCCTGGGAGTGGGGCTGCTGGCACCTGACGTGAATGCGAGCAACGGAGAGGCTTACCGGGCCATGGCGGGGTCGTCGCCCGCCATTCGGGTGCCGCTCGCCGCCATTCGCGGGCTGACGGAGCGGACGCTCGCGGGTTGGCGGGAGGAACGGGCGCGGGCTTCGTTTGCGTCGTTGCGGGATTTTTATCTGCGGGTGCGCCCGGAGTCGGCGGAGTTGCGGGCGTTGATTCGGGTCGGGGCGTTCGATGGATGGGGGCAACCGCGCACCGCGCAATTCTGGGAGGTCCACCGGCTGCTGCAATGGACATCGGGCGCGGCGCAGGGGGAATTATTTGCGCACGACCCGGCGGGGAACGACCCGCTCCCGGAGGGGCAACTGACCGAGCCCGGTCGACAAGAGCGGCTGGCGGCCGAATGGGAATTGCTCGGGTTCACCGTCAGCGGTCATCCCTTGGACCGTTTCCCCGGCATTGCCTGGGAAAGCTACTGTCCGATTGCCCGGTTGACGGAGTATCCGCGCCAGCGGGTCACGGTTTGCGGGCTGATCATCACCGAGCGGCTGCATACGCAAACGGATGGGGAAACCATGAAATTCATCACGATTTGCGATCCCACAGGGATGATAGAAACCGAACTTTTTGCGGCGGCTTACCGGCGATTTGGGTTGAATACGATCCGCTATCCGGTGGTGGAAATCACGGGGACGGTCGAGCTTTTTGACAATGAGAAAGGCTTCACCCTGCGGGTGGAACGAACAGGAAAGCCGCGGGGGGGATCGATTTTAGATTTTGGATTTTAGATTTTGGATTAGGGTTGGGGTTCATGCATTTGCTTGCTTTTGTTGCCTTGCTGATGGCGCTGCTGCACTTTCGTTTTTACTGGATGCACCGCGACCGGGCTGCGCTGGTTTCGGTGCTGGGCTGGGGATTGGCGGCGGTGGGGTTCTTTACGGCAAACCGGCTGCTGCTGGTCCCCTCCCTGGCCTTGATTCTCTTTGGGACGTTGAAACGGCTTTTCGCCAGCCGTCGACGGATTGGTTCTGCGGAAAATCGACCGCACTCCTCTTGATTCCATCGTCGCTCGCCTTTATCACTGGCTTTCACATGAGCATCGACGTGAAAGTTCCGGCTGTTGGCGAGTCTATCACCAGCGGCATCATTGCCGCTTGGCACAAGCAATCGGGGGATTACGTGGAGGCGGGCGACGTCCTGCTCACGCTGGAGACCGACAAGGTTTCCACCGAAATCACCGCCGAAAAATCCGGGACCCTCACGACCCAAGCGGCGGAAGGCGACGAGGTAAAGGTCGGTCAAGTGATTGCGTCCATCGACCCAGAAGCGACCAAGCCGAAGACCCAAGCAGAAGCCCAACCCGCACCCCAACCCGCACCCCAACCCGCCCCCGATGCGGCGGTTCCGACCGAGGCCGACCCCAAAACCTCCCCGGCCACCCGCCGGATGCTGGAGGAGAATCAGCTTGCTGCCGGGGCCATTGCCCAGACCTCCCTGCCAG
>CAZSPO010000282.1:0-5084 GCA_964608775.1 uncultured Chthoniobacterales bacterium
AAGGAGTCACGCCATTTCGCACGATCATTGATCCCGAGAAGGCTTCGAGCCTCCCTCACCGTATCACCCCGGATACGCCTTGGTCGGCGCAAAGCCTTCTCGGGCCAAGCATCGCACGAACTGACGCAACCCCCGGTGATTTATCCGGGCTAATTCCTCGTGGTTCGTCATTGAAGTTGGTGCGAGCCAAGCCCTTTTGTTCGACCTCAGATAGCAGTTGGTTGAATTGCTTCTCGAGTGCTTCGATGGGAACAAGAAATCGCCCAACAAACTCGTTGGCATGCAATTCCAGCAGCCTGTATTCCTTTTCCGGCATGGCCTGAATGAAATTGATCCACTGATGTGGTGAACTCCCATGGGTTAGCATGCGAGACCCTCAATCTCAACCGGGTTCCATCGCAAGGAACAACCTTTTGGCACCATTCACCCATTCACCGAATAGCCTTGACATCCATACCGAAATTTCATACAAGATTGCTTACTTAGATTTTGTCAAATATCGCGAAGCATAAAAATCGGACGGATGGTGTGTCGTTGAATTCGCACAATAACGCTCATCAAGCTCATCGTGAGCGCTGCCCCACACAATAGAGAAAGGGAATTCATCTATAGTCGCACTTATCCATCCACCGGAGCAGAAACCCAAACCTAACCTCCTGCTCCATTGCGGCGCTTACGCCGTCGAACGGCAGGAGGTCATCGATGCCCCCACGCCTGCTTCAACCTCAACTTGGTCGCCGATCCCGCACATCGATCTTGTCTCTGCAACTGAGCGCGCCTTGCGAAACAACGGCCTCATCGTGGGCACCCAGGCGCATAGTCTCAGCCACAACAACAACCGTTACTTCGGCCTCATGGAAGTGAAACGACAAGTCAATGATCCTGATTACTGCTGGGTGGTCGGGGTGCGAAACAGTCATGACAAATCTTTTCCGGCAGGCATCACGGCCGGGGCCAGCGTGTTTGTCTGTGACAACCTCAGTTTCTCCGGCGAAGTGAAGTTGGCACGCAAACACACCCGGTTTATTACCCGGGATCTCCCAACCCTCTTGTTATGCTGAAACTAGACCTACCCCAAGCCGAACCACTCAATGAATGGCTCGCGATTTCTCTGGATGGATTTGCCCAACAAAACGCCGCGCGCCCCCCGGAACATCTCGTAAAGGAATTGGTCCAAAACAGCCTCGACGCCATGCCCGAATCCGGGGGGATGATTCATCTAAATCTCGAGGCGAAAGGTCGTGATCAAGTGCTCATTCAATGCCATGACACCGGGGAAGGCGTCGATAATCTGGATGCCATGCGCACGATGTTCTGGACTTCCAAACAAGATTCTCATTTGAAGCGCGGACGCATGGGACGCGGATTTAAGGAAATGCTTTGTCTGGCCACGGAAGCCAGTGTGCGGTCTGGGAACTGCACCGCCATTTATTGGATCGATGACAATGGGAATCGACGGCGAGCGGAGGAACTGGCCGACACCCCGACGGAAGGCACCCTCATTAACATGACCATGCCATGGAGTCTGAAGGAAGTGGCAGATCCCCTGCGACATTATTTCCATCGATTCCTCATGCCGCCCGGAATTCAGTTGGCCTATTGTGGCGAATGGGTGACGGCGCGTGAAGCGGTCTATCGAGTGGAGACAAAGCTCACCACGGAATGCTTTACCAACAATCGTTGGGTGAAACGTCCGCTCTCTACCATTCTCGAACTCTATCCCGTTCGCGAAGGGGAGAGCGAGGGTCACATTTACGAGATGGGGATTCCGGTTTGTCCGGTGGAATGGGATCTACCCTACCATGTGAATGTGCTGCAACGGGTCCCGATGAACCCGAACCGGGACGCGGTCATGACCGGTTACGCCACGCGCTTGCACAAAGCCTGTCTGCCCGTCCTGATCGACTCGATGAACGAGGAAGAAGCCAAGGCGGGGTGGGTCGGCAAAGCTGCCTCCGATCTCGATGACGCCGATCTGAAACGCCGCATTCTCCAGAAGGGTTTTGGCGATAACCTCGCCAGGAAAGTGCCTGGATTCGGAAAGTTCGATTTCAACGCCGACGCCCAGGAGCAAGCCGGAGCCAAAATCCTCGACCTGCGCCAATTGCCCGGAGGGTTCCGCGAGATGGCGCGCGAACTCCTGCCCACCTCCAAGGAAGTGGTGGAGCAGGTGCAGGCAGCCAAATTGATGGCGGCAGCCAAAGGGGTGAATTTCGAAGCGCCACAAGCTGATGCCCGTCCTTGGTTGCATCGATATGGCAAAGAGCGGGTGAAGGAGATCCTGCACTTTCACCAATGGCTTTCGCAAGGTATCATGGAAATCCTCGGTTTGGAGGTCATCGTGACGACCAAGCCCGGACTGTTGGCCGCAACGGCAGCCGAGGCCACTTGGACCTACGAAAACTCCATCCTGACTCTCAGCCTGGAATGTCCCCGCATCTGGGAACGCCCAATGTGCGCCGACAATTTCTCTTTAATCATCCATGAGACCGCCCACGAAATCGCGTTTCACCATGGCGAAGCCTTTCATGAAGCCCTGGAACGCACCGGTGGAGCCGCTTGCCGGGTGTTGATGGAGCAGGCCGGGGAGTTGGCAAAATGGCGAAGCCGATTCGAGCTAACTCCCTCCACCGAGACCACCGCACTGCTCGCCGAAGTTTAACATCCAGAATCCCTCCATCCCGCACCGCCACCACCAAGCGAGCCCACCCACCATCCCATGAGCCAAGACCCTACGCCTGATCCCGAACCAACCAACCATCACGAACCAGAAACCCCGTTGGACAATCCGATCACCATGATGCGGGAAGTCCTTGAGGCCCTGGAGCTGGAGGAAATCGAAGAAGAGGAGAACGCCCTCCGCGTCCTCCTCACCTTGGAACGGGTCGACGTCCATCTTTGCGCGGCCACTCTCCACCATCACACCAAAATTCATGTTGGCTTCCAAATCCCAATCAGTGCCCCGGCAGAAAGTCGCTCTGCCGTCGGCGAATTTCTGCATCGATTAAACGAAGAAACCCTCCGCAAAGCCTGGGGCCTGAACTACGATAACGGCCGCATCCGTTGCAGCCTGGTCGCCGACAATTACCGAGGCGAATTCAGCGCCGACCAATTCAAGCAGTTCATCCATTACCTCGCTTACGCCACAGACATCATCTTCCCCTTTCTCACCGGAGTCATCAACGGCCACATGCGCCCGGATGTGGCCGCGGACCAGGCGCAGGCGGCGTTGGAGTCAGAAAGTTCGGATCAGACAAGTGGTGAAGAGGATTGAAAGTCGATCACTCGCATCCGCACCACTGGTTTGCGTAAACGGGTGCCCTTCCAGTTGATCTCGGTGAGCCGTCCGACAAACGCCCCAAGCTGTTCAACGGCTTGCCGCGAAGTGGGAGAAGAGAACATTCCCATCCGATGCCCTCCTTTGCCTTTCCTTCGCGTCTTCGCGCCTTCGCGTGCGCCAATCATGCTCGGATAACGGGAACAGGGTCTCTCGCGAAGCCGCGAAGCCGCGAAGTGGGAGAAGAAACCATCCATCCCCCTTTGACTTCCCTTCGCGTGAGCTAATCAAGGCTTGTGTCTGGGAAGCGCATCACGGTTCACGCGGAGTCGTGAAGACTCAATATTCTTGTGATCTTTGACGATCCGTTTGCACCTTTCCTTAAAAGTAGCGGCACCAAAGTTGATCAGTAAGCCGAGGGGCAGCTGAAGCAGGCGAAGATAGGTCAGAACCTGTTTGGAGTGCACCGGAGCGAGATGCTCAACGGATTTCAACTCGATCAGTAGTAAATCCTCAACCAGGAGGTCCGCGCGAAAACCTTCATCAAAAGTCATGCCCATCAGCTTGATAGGAACGGTCACCTGGCGACTGACCCGCAGACCTCGTTCCTCCAACATTTTCTTTAACACCACTTCATAGACGACTTCCAACAACCCCGGGCCGGCCTCGACATGGAGTTTAAAAGCGCAATCCACCACAATGGCGGAAAGGTCTTCGATGTTCTGCTGTGCTTTGGTATTATTCATAGTTTGATTGGGATAAGGTTTCCCCGAGATCATCAGAAAAATGGTCTCACGCGAAGCCGGAGGTGAAACAACTTCCGCGTCCGTTGCCATTCCTTCGCGTCTTCGCGTCTTCGCGTGCGCCACTCATGGTCCCGGCAGAAAAGAAAATGGAGGGCAGGCCCCATCAACGGGTCCATGCCCTGACGCATCCGGCGGCCGCCACGGGGACAAAGATGCAAGCTTGAGCATAGGCACGGGACGCGCTATGAATGTTGCGTGGCTGACTTAAATCGGATTACTTTCGACGCGGAACAATGCGGCGGGCGGCCTTGCATTCGAGGGATGCGTATCCGGGTCAAGGATGTGCTTGAAATGCTGGCTGCCGGAGTGAGCGAGCGGGAAATCCTTGAGGACTTCCCCTATCTGGAAGCCGAAGACATTCGGGCATGCCTGCAGTTCGCTGCGGAGGAAATGGACCACGCAATCTTACGAGTGGCTTGAAATAGCGCAGTGGTCATCCGCTTCCTGATTGATGCTCAATTGCCCCCGCGCCTTGCACGAGCGCTGGCAGCGGAGGGATACCAAGCTGAACATGTCGAGGATCTGGGGATGCGGCACGCGAAGGACGCCGCGATTTGGCAATATGCCAAGCGGCATGAGGCTCTGATTGTCAGCAAGGATGAAGACTTTGTGGAACGAACACGGCGGAAAGGGGGAGGGCCGGTCGTTGTGTGGCTGAGGATCGGCAATAGTTCGAACGCTGGGTTCTTGCGATGGCTGCTGCCAGCGTTGCCTCACGTGGTAGGGCGCATCCAGAGTGGCGACCATTCAATAGAGGTGCGCTGAATGAGAAAGAAGGAGGGAACCCCCCCCTTCCTTTAACTTCCCTTGGCGTCTTCGCGCCTTCGCGTGCGCCAATCATCCTCAGGTTTCGGCAACAGGGTCTCTCGCGAAGCCGCGAAGCCGCGAAGATGGAGAAGAAAGCATTCCCATCCAATGCCCGCATTTGCCTTTCCTTCGCGTCTTCGCGCCTTCGCGTGCGCCAATCATGCTCGGATAACGGGAACAGGGTCTCTCGCGAA
>CAZSPO010000283.1:0-5076 GCA_964608775.1 uncultured Chthoniobacterales bacterium
GCCTCCGGTAAGAGCAACAGGTAACTCCAACTCACCAACGCGCTGGTCAGATAAAAAAAGGCGGCCTCTTCCCATGGCAATATCCCAAACCACCGCCAACCACTAATCTGCCGGTCGTCAAAATGCCAAATCCCCTCCCGGATCGCATAACAATCGGCCGCCGTTAAGTAGCTGCCCAGGAGCAACGTCACGGCTCCCCAAACCGGCCACAACGGCCCCAGCACGCCCCACCCAATCGCCGCCAAACAACCGAATACTGGCAAAAACCAAAAGAGCAAATGCCAGGCGTAATGCCAGCGCGAGCCGACCCCAATCTTTCGCCCCCAATAGCCCACCAACGCCATTCCCCCCAATACCCCTCCGCATCTCAACCACGCGCTAAATTCCAGTGACGCCTCTCCGGCTTCCACCCGAGGCATCCATCCCAGTAGCCACTGACTCAACAGAATCGCTTGCGCCGATTGGAGCCCGAAAAAGAGATACTCTTCCACGGGCAACCACCCAACCCGCGCCGCATAGCGTCCGGATGGAAACCCCCAGATCCCGCGGAAGGCCGCGTAATTATCCCATGGAATGGTGAATAAATAGACGATCGCGCCCACCACGATTGCGGGCCACCACCACCCCCAGCCCAATTCCCACACGGGCACCAACCCCCCCAATAAGACGAGGAGCGGCAGATTAAATACGAAGTGGAAACGTCCATAACTCACATGCGATCTTACGCCGTGAACCCCCGCTTGGAAACCCCGCCTCTATTCCCCCCGATTTTCACTAAAACCAATCGTCTATTTATCCACGATTGAGGTAAACGTTCCCCATGTCTGCCTCCCCCAATCTGCTTTTCATCCTCCTCGATGATCTCGGCTGGCGCGATCTGGCCTGCACCGGCAGCCCGTTTTACGAAACGCCCCGGATCGATCAGCTCGCCGCCGAAGGAATGCGCTTCCCCAACGCTTACGCCTCCTGCCCGGTCTGTTCCCCCACCCGCGCCAGTTTGCTCACCGGCAAATATCCGGCCACGGTCGGCATCACCCAGTTCATCGGTGGGTTTAGCTCCGGTCACCTTTGTGATGTCCCTTACTTCCACGAGCTGCCCGAGTCCGAACACTCGCTCGCCCGCGCCCTCGGCGAAGGGGGGTACCAAACCTGGCATGTCGGCAAATGGCACCTCGGTGGCGCACGCTGCACCCCGGTCGATCACGGCTTTGATTGCAATATCGGCGGGATCGCCCTTGGCCTCCCGCCCCGCGGATACTTCGCCCCTTACGCCATTGAGACGTTGCCCGACGGTCCGGACGGCGAATATCTCACCGACCGACTCACCGATGAGGCGATTCGCTGCATTCAACAACGCGATCCGGCCCGTCCCTTTTTCCTCAATCTCTGGCATTACGCCGTCCACACCCCCATTCAGGCTCCGGCCGAGTTGATTCAGAAATATGAGGCCAAAGCCCAAGCCCTCGGGCTCGACCGCCAGCCGACCTTCGAAGAAGGGGAGCCGTTTCCCTTCTATCACAAACGTCACCAGCGGATCCGACGCCGCTTGATTCAGTCCCACCCGGTGTATGCCGCCATGATCGAAAACCTGGACACCAACATCGGGCGTCTCCTCGATGCGCTCGACGCGGCCGGCCTGCGCGAAGAGACGCTCGTTGTCTTGACCTCCGACAATGGCGGTCTTGCCACGGCGGAAGGGTCGCCCACTTGCAACGCGCCGCTCGCCGAAGGCAAAGGCTGGATGTATGAAGGCGGCACTCGCGAGCCGCTCCTCGTCCGTTGGCCCGGTCGGGTCCCGGCCGGTTCCCTCTGTAAAGAGCCGGTAACCACCCCCGATTTCTATCCCACGCTGCTCGAAGCAGCCGGTCTCCCTTTGTTGCCTGAACAACACCTCGACGGCGTGAGTCTTCTCCCCCTCTTCGACGGAGCGGAAGCCCTCCCGCGCGACGCGATCTTTTGGCATTACCCCCATTATTCTAACCAAGGCGGCTCCCCCGGTTGCTCGGTCCGTCAAGGCCCTTGGAAATTGATCGAGTTCTTCGAAAACGGCCATCTGGAGCTCTACCATCTCGACGACGACCCGGGCGAAACCCGCAACCTCGCCGCTGCTGAACCGGCCCGCGCCACAGCCTTGCAAGCCCGGCTGGTTGCTTGGCGCTCATCAGTCCATGCCCGGGTGCCCCACCTGAATCGCAACTGGGAAAAAATGCGGTTCCGCCCCGTGCCAACGCTCAGCTCCCACACCCGCAAGTAAGCGTCTCCGGTTGGGCGTCCAGCCGATCAAATGGGATTTCCCGACCGCAATTGGCACAAACCCCATAGGCTCCCTCGTCCATTCGCTGCAACGCCGTGCGCAACGCCTGCACTCGCTGTTGACGACGCCGTTGCCCTTCCTTGGCCATCTCGTGGTGCATGAGGGAATCCTGCCGCGACAACCGCCCTTCGGTGCCGTCTAGTTTCCCCGGGGGCTGGTTCACCCCTCCAGCCGCCTCGATTTCCGCCTCTAACTCCCGGACCATCGTCCGCACCCGAATCTCGATCTCAATCATCTGGTCAACGTCCATCCGTCATTCTGCCAGAGAGGTTCCCCCCCCGCAACCCGTCGATGATCCCGCTCCTCGCGGACCTCCCCTGCACCACCAGGAAGCGACAAAGGCCACCATCGCCAATCCCAGACAAACGCTCAGAATTTGTTCAAAACTTCCCCCCACCACCAACGCTCCTCCCGCCAGCGCCGGGGCCAACGCGGTGGCGAAAACCCCAAACGCCGAGAGCCTCGCCCGGCGCTCGGCCAGTCGCTGTTTGCCATACCATTCCACCAACAACCCCGTCACGGTGGTGCCCCCGGCAAATGCGAGACCGATCAGCGGGAAAAAGAGCAGCCCAACCGGTTCGCCCACCCCGGCGTGTAACGCTCCCAATGCCCCAATCAGCGGGAGATAGGTCCATGGAAAAAGCCGCCCAGCCCCGCACGCGTCCATCAACCAGCCAACCCCAAGCGAGCCAAGTCCTCGCACCAGGCCAAAGGCAACAAATCCGCCGGCCACCCAGCTGGCGCTCCATCCCCTGCCGGACGCAATCGGTTCCAAGTAGAGAAACACGATCGTTACAGCAAACGGCACGACCAAAACCACCGCCGTTAGCAGGAAAAAATGCCAACGCCCAGGCTCTTTTGGGTCTCCTTCTATCTTCACCCCTTGCGCCTCTTCCCTCGGATCGGGCGGCTCCAGCCGGAGCGGACGCCCCAGCATCCCTAGCCTCAATACCATCCAGCCGCCCGCCACCGCTGCCGCCGACATCCACAGGGTTCCCAAATGGCCCAGCGCCGCCAAGCCCGCCAGCACCACGGCTGGGAGCACGATTTCCCCCAGCGGAAATCCCACGCTCGAAACTCCCAACGCCAACCCGCGGCGGCGATGAAAATATCGCGCCATGGTGGTGGCGGAGAGGAGCGGCAGCAAGCCCTGGCCCGCGAAGCGCACGGCAAACAAGCCGACCAAAAGCAGGCTCCAATGAACGGCACCGCTCAAGAGTAACAACCCCCCGACCAAAAGCCCCGATGCCAGAAGCAAACTTTGCCGTTCGGGATGCACATCCATCCATTTTCCCGCCTGCGGCAACATCAATGCCGATCCCAGCGTTGCCAGGGCATAGAGCATCCCGAACCGGCCGGCATCCATCCCCGCCATCCCCGCTGCACCTGGCATCAGCAAAGCGATGAAAAAGGTCTGCCCAAAACTCGACAACCACGCGACCCCGAGGCCGAAACCCATCCCACGGACCAATTCCACGCCTTCTTCGCCCGGCGAAAGGGCGCGCTGGCTGGGAGCTTTCAACCCCACCGGCTCCCGTTCACAACTGGTCGGCGATCAGTTCCCGCAGCTTGATCATGCCCCGCCGAATCCGCGCTTTGATGGTCCCGAGCGGTTCTCCTAGCTGGTCGGCAATCTCGTTTTGGGTCAGCCCTTTGAAAAAGGCGAGTTCGATCGCGGTCCGTTGTTCTTTCGACAAACTGGCCACCGCTTTCCGGATGAGCTGACCCTTCTCTAACGCATAGACTTGATCCACAGAATCCAATTCCACCTGCTGATCCATCACCCGGGTCTCTTGCTCAACCTCGTCCTTCAACCGATAGCGCCGCTGCGCCGATCGCAACCGGTCGATGGCCTTATTCCGGGTCAGGGTCAACGCCCAGGTCAGCGGCTTGCCCCGGCGCGGATCATAAAGCCCAGCTTTATCCCAAATCTGAATAAAAACATCCTGCAAGACATCCTCCGCTTCAGCTTGATCGTTCAACACCTTGTAAGCCGCCGCCATCAAGACCCCGGAAAATCGATCATACAACTCCCGGAAACTCGCCCGATCCCCCTCAGCAATCCGCTGGAGTAATCCAACTTCAACCGGTTCCTCCTGCTGATTTAGACTACTCATTTTCAACGGCTATTGGGGTCCGACGCTTCACTCCGCTGTTTCGTAGGCAAATCCTCCTTTGGCCGCAAGAGAATCGTGCATCCCCCTTCTTTTCGTCGCTTCCTTATCCGACGGTTAGCCGGGGCCATCCAGAGGCCAGCCGAGCCTCGGTTTCGCTCCAGGACAAAATCCCGGAATGGGCATCCGCCGCTTCGACACTGCAGGCCCCCACCGCCAGGGCCGTTTGCACGGCAGCCTCTGGTCCCTGCCCCCGCAAATATGCCGCAAGAAACCCCGCAATCGTCGCATCCCCCGCCCCAACCGTCCCCGCCACCTCCACCCGAAAACAGGGTTGCTGCCACACCCCACTCGGCCAGCGCGCCCGATCCTCACCCAACCCCGGCACGTCCGGCCCGGTCTTTAAGAAAAACCCTGCCTCCCCCAATTTAATCCCGACCGCCCGCGCCCCAAGCCCCAGGCAATGGTCAGCCAGCTCGATCAAATGCGCCGACGTGGTAAAAACGGCTAACTCACCCGGCTCCACCAGATGCTCGCGCCATTCGGGCCGGATCATGAAAATCAATTCTTCCAAGCTCGGCAAAAAAAAGTCCACCTCGGGCAGAATCGCCGCCAAGATTGCTCCCCAATCAGCCTGACCCGCCGGGC
>CAZSPO010000284.1:0-5004 GCA_964608775.1 uncultured Chthoniobacterales bacterium
GAATTCACTGCGTAACGAACGCGCCATGGATGGAGTTTCAGCCCATAAGAGATATCTTGTCGAGATTCGTCACCTGACCCCATAGCTATCCGGCGGTTTTGCGGGGGGCGAGTTGGGGGATTGTTTGTTGGCTGATATCAATCCGTTCACCTGGAAGGGGGGGGAATTCGGCTAGGGTGTGGGTGAACGTACGGCCTTTTCTATTTCCCCTTTGCTCCTGGTGTTTGGAGTCATGGGGCAGTTGAGTGCGCGAAGGTGTTGGCGAAGGGAGCCAGTTCAGACAACCTGATCTCTAGGAAAGTCAACAAGCCTGAAAATTTCCCGCAGAGGCTGACGCAGAGAGATTCCTGGCTTTGAGCCTTTCTCCGCGCTTCCGTGCCTCTGCGGGATAAAAATTGCGATTCACCAGGATTCCCTGGATCGACTGACTTTCTTCAGTGAGGTTAGGCTTTCTGCCGTTGTCTTTCGATGGCTTGCAGCGGGGGAACGGAGCGGGGTTTTCTGCCGAGTGGAAGGCGCAAATCCCTGTAGCGGAAAGAGAACTGCGCACGGATTGCAAGAAGCAGCGCACGGGTCGTAAAAACCGCGCACGGATCGCAAAAAGCAGCGCACGCACTCCAAAAACCGCGCACGGATCGCAGATCAGCCCTTCGGGAGCGAGGGTGATGATTGGGAAGGATTGGGGGCTTGTTCTAGGGGGGCGGGGTGGCCGAGGGCGAATCCTTGGCCGAGATCGATCCCTTCGCGGGCCAACAACTCTGCGAGGGGCTGGCTGCTGACGAATTCTGCCACGGTCTGTTTCCCCAAGAGATGGGCGATCTCATTGATCGATCGCAACAAGGCAAGGTCGACTTTGTCTTGAATGACATTTTCCACAAAACTGCCGTCAATTTTAACATAGTCGACGGGCAGTTGTCGCAGGTAGCGGAGGGAGGAGAATCCGGTGCCGAAATCATCCAGGGCAAAGCGAAATCCTTCGTCCCGCAGCAGCTCGGTCGATTCACGGGCGCGCACGAGGTCTTCCATGTATTCGGTCTCTGTGATTTCTAAGGTGAGGCGTGCAGGTGCGATCCCGGCTGTGCGGGTGGTGGTGCGCACGAGTTTGACGAAGGCGGGTTCGACGAGGTGGCTGCCGGAGATGTTAATGGAGACCATGAGATCGGGGTGGCGGGCGCAATCGGCCAAAACACGGGTCAAGACTGTGCGGTCGATGGCCGGCATCAGTTTGAATCGGCGGGCGGCTGGGAGGAAGAGGCCGGGGGGAATGAGCGTGCCGTCATCGTCGCGATAACGGAGGAGGGCTTCATGCCGCACCACTTCTCCCGTCGCGAGGGCGACGATCGGTTGGTAGTGGAGCACGAAACGGTCGGTGCCAAGGGCTGCTTTGAGCCGTTCGCACCAGCTCGCAGCGGAACGGAGCGAGCTGAGATCTTCGCTGTCGGGGGTATAAACCCGGGAGCGGCCTTTGCCAGCAGCCTTGGCGGCATAGAGGGCGGTGTCGGCCCGGGCGATCGCCTCCTCAGCAGTCATCCCTGGCTCGATGTTCGCGACACCGAGCGAGACGGAGATGCGGAATTCCATGGTTTCATGGCGCAGCGGGCGGTTTTGAAAAGCGGTGACGATTTGTTCCGCCCGGCGAATCGCCGTGTCCGGGTGAATATCCCGCATTAAGAGACAAAATTCATCGCCCCCGACGCGAGCGACGAGGTCGTGGGTGCGGCAAATCCGGCGCAATTCGGTTGCCACGGCCTTGAGGGCGGCGTCACCGGCTGGATGGCCGCGGGTGTCGTTGATGACTTTAAAATCATCGATATCGGCGAACATGAGAGATTCCCCTCTGGAATCTCGTGGGGAGGAGAGGATGCGTTCGAGTTCGAGGGAAAAATGCTGTCGGTTGCTAATTTCGGTGAGGGGATCTTCCATCGCCATGCGGATCAGACGAAGTTCGGCCGTCTTACTTGGGGTGACATCGCGGGAGACCACGAGGAGACGGGGGGCACTCGGTTCGGCGGCTTCGATCAGACTGCCGGAGACGTCGAGGTAGCGCCAAGCTCCGAGGGCATCCTGAAAGCGGCTGGTAAACCGGGCGGGATGGGGGCCGTCGAGCATGGCGTTGAGGGTTTCGGCGACGGCCAGTCGTTCTTCGGCATGGATGCGAGCGAGCCAGGGAAGGCCGTGCAACTGGCGGTCGACGAGGCCGAGCACCTCAAAATGGTTGGGGCTGGCGTATTCGATGAGCAGGCTGGGGTTGAGTTCACAGATGAGGTCGAAGGAATTTTCGACCAGGGCTGTGAATCGGCGTTCGGCGGATTGACGGGCGAGATCGGCTCGGGAGGCGGTGACGGCGGCGGTGGCCCGTTCGCGGTCGTGATCCCGTTTCGTCCGGAGATGGGATTTCAGTCGGGCCTGGAGTTCGACCAGACTGAACGGTTTGGTAATGTAATCGGCGGCACCCTGCTCGTAGGCGCGGGCTTTCACGGGCACCGCGCTTTCTCCGGTCAGGAAGACGACGGGGGTATAACGCAGAAGGGGCGAAGCACGGACCAGCTCGAAAAGGAGCATGCCGTTCATGTCAGGCAGCGTGAGATCCAGCAGGATCAGATCGAATTCCCCATCCCGCAGCAAGTCGGTAGCCGTGGCACCGTCGCCAGCTTCGACGACCGTGCAGGCCAGCTGTTTGAGCAAGCGGGAGAGGAGGAGTCGGATCTCGGGCTGATCTTCGACGACGAGCACCCGGGCACCTTCGATATCAGAGTCGGTCAGCCGGGGGTCAGGCATCGCAGGAAACTAGAAGTTTAACATGTCGAAGGCGAAGAGGCCACTTCGCGGCAGGAAGAAATACTTGAGATAAACGCTGGCGTTGAACTCGCCGAAATCAGCCGTTTTGCTGTAACCCACGCGACCGCCGAGCGCCCAATTTTCGTTGAGTTGAATGATGCCATCGACATTGGCGAGGGCGATGAAAGTGGTGGCATCTTCGCCTTGGAAAATGGCGGTGGAACCGCCGAGCGGAAAGAAGGGGGTGGCGGCTTGTTCGTTGGTTTGCATGCCGACCCCGAGGTTGCCGCGCAAGATATGTTCCATCCCTTCCTGGGTCATGAACTGGCCTTGAAGCAAGCCTTGTAAAAGGTAGTCCGGACTGAAGTAACCGCCCTGGCCATAGGTGAAGAAGCCGAGGTTTTTGTCGTATTGCTCGTAACTGATAGCTGGGCCAGCCACGATATAGGCAAAGTCGGGGTGGGGAAAATCTTTGTTCAGGGCGAGGGTCAGGCTGACGTGATCATTGTTCGCAACGTTTTGACCTTCCAGAAATCCGAATTGCACCGCGCCATAGAAGCTGAATTCATTTTGTAACGGTCGGAAGATGGAGCCGCGGAAGCCGCTTTCGGTGACTCGCCCCCATTTGAGGCCGCTGAAGGGGTCTCGGATACCGGTGTAGCTGAGAATCGATTGTTTGACGGATTCCCGGTAAACCTCGGCTGTCCAGAGCCCCCAATCGGTCGAGACCCGGACTCCGGCATTGCCGACTAGCGTGGGGGCGATGATCCCCCCGGCTGGGCTGATACCGAGCTCGATGAAGGGAGTCCAAAACCCTTCCCGCTCGTAGGTGACACGAAAGTCTGCCATCGGTCCCGATGAGGTGGTCGGGGTGAAGAGGTAGGGGAAAAAGCCGGGGAACGGGATGTTAAACGTGCCCGGAAGGGGGACCAATCCGATGAGAGAAAACGCGGGGAGCGAACCGCTGTCCAAGTAAGTAATCCCTGCTTCGAACCCAAATTTGTTAATCCCATCTTCATAGAGGGTCGCCCGCATTTCTCCGCGCACTTCCTGGAGGCGACTGAGGCCTTCGTCCCCTGTTTTATAGCGGTAATCCACTTTGGTGGTGACAAAGGGCGAATCGATGTTGCGCAGTTCCGGATATTTTTGCGGGGCCATCGCATAGGCGTTGGCGTAGAGTTTCTGGTTGTAAAATTGCTCGCTTTGATAATCGAGATACATCGTCGCGAGCGGTCCGCCGTATTCCACCGCGATCCCTTCAATTCTCCGCCAATTCTGTTGCTTGGCATAGGCAGCATAAATTCCGGTGGCGGCGAATTTATCCTGTTTCTCGGCGTAAAGCTCGGTGAAGAGTTCGCCGGCCCGCTGGAGGTCGTTGGTGTGGAAGTAGCTCCACGCCTTCATGATCCGCTCGTCGCGAGTCAACTTGCGGTAGTTAGCGACTTCCTCAAGGTAAGTGCGGCTGGCTAGGTAATCCTTGGCTTGATAACTAGCGACGGCGCGTTGGGTGAGAATATCGCCCATGAGCGCCTGCATTTGCGGATACTCGGCGATGCGCCAGCGGGCGACCGCTTCGGCTTGGTTGAACCGTCCGAGGCGGAAGAGACTCAGCGCCAGGCCGTAGGCGGCTTCGATGTTGTTTTCGTCGTATTCAATCGCCAGTTCGAAGTTGCGGGAGGCTCCGTCGAATTGTTTGTCGTTATACATGGACCAGCCAACGGCTGCTGCCAGGGGGCTGTCCCGGGTTTCCTTGATGAAAGGGGCGAGTTCGCCATATTTTTTCTGGCGCAAGAGGGCAGCGGGATCGAAGGGGGGCGGGGTGGGTGCCGGTTCGACGTCGACTTGGCCGGTCACTTGTTCCTGGACGATTTGTTCCTGGAGCCGTTGTTGTTCGGGCACGCCGGGTTGGTCTTCTTCGAAGATAATGGCTGGGGTGTTGGGTGAGACCGGGAGGGGGAGCGGGACGTCATCGGTGACCGGTTGCGGCACGGGAAGTTCGACCTGGGTGACGATGGTCTGCTGCTGCTGGGGAGCGGGTTGTTGGGGAGCCTGTTGCTGGGGCACCGGCTGCATCGGTTGCATTTGCTGCATTTGCTGCGGCGGATAACCGGGCTGCTGGCCGTAGGGCATTTGTTGCGGCGGATAATAATAGCCGGGAGGAGCTTGCGGGTAGGGTTGGGGGTAAGGGGCCTGTTGAACGGGGTAGGGGTAACCGGGTGATGCCGT
>CAZSPO010000285.1:0-5001 GCA_964608775.1 uncultured Chthoniobacterales bacterium
CCGCCGCCGGGTCCAGCGGTTGGGTCTCACGCAGGTAGGGGAGGGCCCCGAAGAGTGCGGCGACCAACCAGGCGATGCCGACCAGGGCCAGCGCTTCTTTCCTTAGCAATTCCGCTTTCTCCCGTCCCCCCAGCCACGTGAGGAAGAGAGCGGAAGCCAGGGTGACGGATGCCGAGATCGCCAGGCTCCGAATCGAGCCGCTCCCCTGTTCCTCTGCCGCGTCGAAAATCGCGAATACCAAGCAAAGCCCCATCGCTCCCGCCACTGGCAGAAGCAACAAGCCGAGCAAACGCAGCAGGAGCCGGATGTTCATTTCGATTCCAACAACCGAGTCACCGCCGGACGTGACGCCTTCGATACCACCGCGACAATGTCGTCTCCGGCAGCGATCATATCATCCGCAGCAGGCACCATCGCGGTCTGGCCGTGGATGAGGGCGATGAGACCGCTCTCGGATGGCCATTCAATTTCTTTAATGCGTCGCCCTGCCAACTCGCAGCCGGGCGTCACCCGGGCCTCGATAATTTGCGCCCCGCCCTCAAAGGAAAGCAGGGCTCGGCCCTGTTCATCGGTGAGAAAGCGGAGCAATTCTTTGCCGGTGGCCACCCGCGGACTCACCGCCCCCATGATGCCGAGTTGATTCGAATTGCGCGAAACGGCGTCGGCATAATCGGCCCGATGAATGAGGGTCACGCAGTGTTTGGCCCCAAGATTCTTGGCTTGCAAACAGGTCATGACATTATCCTCGTCATCCCGGGTGGCTGCGACGAAAAAATCGACGTCGCCGACCTGTTCTTCCTTCAGTTGGTTTAACGAGGTGGCGTCCCCCCGAATGACGACAGTCCGTTGCAAACTGTAGCTGAGCGCTTCACAAGCTTTTGTGTCCTGCTCCATGATGCGAGTCCGGAACGGGCCGGTTTCCAGCATTTGCGCCAGGGCAAAGCCGTATTCGCCCCCTCCGAAGATAAAAACTTTCTTGTGGGTTTGCACGGGGGTCCCACTGGTCTGAAACGTGGGTAACAAGCCGGAGAGCTTGGCGGGCGTGCCGACGAGCGAAATCAAGTCTCCGGCGCGCAACTGACTCGCGGCAGTTGGCACGAAGACTTGGCCATCCCGATGAATCAAACCCACCCGCACCCGGGGCGGCAACCCAAGATCCCGCAGCGTGGTCCCCGCCGCCCGACTCCCGCTCGCTACCGCCGTTTGTTGCAGTTCGATTTTGCCCCGGGCAAATTCTTCCACCAACAAGGCGTGCGGATTGCGGATGAATTTTCCCAATTCCACAGCGGCCAACCGCTCCGGGCTGAAAAGATAATCGATGTTGAAATGCGACCGGTAATCAAAAAGCCACTCCTCACGTTGCACCTCCCCATGGACCCGGGCCGCTGCTAATCGCGTGCCGAGCGATTTCGCCAATGAGCCGGCCACTAAGTTTGTGTGGTCATTGCTGGTGAGTCCGAGAAAAATGTCACTCTCCGCCACCCCGGCCTCGCCCAGCGCCGTGACGGTGGCCCCGTTGGCTTGCACCACCCGGACGTCCAATCGTTCCCGCACCATTTGCGCCAGCCCTTCGTTTGCCTCGATCACGCAGACGTTGTGCCGTTCCCGCTCCAGAGTGAGCGCCAGATGAAAACCGATCTCGCCGGCCCCAAGGATGATGATATTCATGCACGCAACCAGAAGGACAGCCGGTCGGGCCTCCCTCCGAAGCCCGAGAACTAAAAGGAGCGAAGGAGTTCGACAAGCCTTTCCATGGGCAACCCAACGACGTTGGAAAACGATCCCCGCACCTCCGCAATTGCTTCCCCTTCATCTTCCTGTGCGGCGTAGGCCCCGGCTTTATCCAAGGGACCGATCCGGGCGTGATAAGCCCGGATCGCAGCCGGTGCCATCGCCCGGAGGGTGACCTGGCTGATTTCAAGTAAACTGGCCCGCCGCCTCATTGTGCCCTGCATCACCACCACCCCCGAGACCACCTCGTGGGTCCGCCCCGCTAATCGGGTGAACATCCGTAGCGCCTCCTCTTCATCCCGCGGTTTTCCGATCGCCGTGCCATCCAAGGTCACCACGGTGTCGGCTCCGATGACAATCGCGGTCGGATACAGCCGGGCGACACTTCGACATTTTAACATCGCATTGTGCAAGGCCAGTTCACGCGGGGAATACTGGCGGCAATAGATCTCTTGCGTTCGTGGCGGCACCACCTGAAACGACCAGCCTTGCTCCCACATCAAAGTCGCCCGGCGTGGGGAGGTGGAGGCCAGCACAAGGGGGAACCTGAAATTCATGGCGTGGGGACCGGGCCGGGTGGCGGAATCCCCGGTTGTTGCATCAAACGGTAGCCCGTCGGCACGGTGAAAAGCGCGGGGTCGATCGGGGCACGGGACACGGCGGTGACGGTGGCGATCACGGCCTGGTTTCCCGGCAGCAAGGTGGCCACGCGAATCGGAAAACCGGGTAGATCGCCCGCCCCCATCGTCGCGTCATTCCCCCCGATCCCAATCGCGGCCAACTCCCGCATCGTCTCCAAAAATTGGCTACCGCCCTCGACATCCTGGGTGAGCCAAAGTTGCAACCGGACCTCACCGAGCCCCGGTTGCTGCAGGGTCGCCAGGTATTCTAGACAACGAAATCCATTGATCACTTCTTGCCGACCTGTCTTTTGCAAACGGGGCGGAGCGCTCTCTGGCTGATTGGCCGATGCCGCCGAACCGTAAGCCCGGAGAAAATCGAATCCCGCTTCGCTATACGCCCGCATGCCGTGCATGATGTTCGTCATGACCCGGCGCTTGGGATCAATGAGAATCGTCGTTGCCGGCCCGGCATCCACTCGCGTCATCCCGTCATGAATGCGCACGACCGTCTCCTGCGTGACGCCCGCCCCGACAATCTGTCGAACCACAGTAAAATCGGCGGCACCCGCCTGGGCGTAAGCCCAAAACCCCAAAAGGACCGCTTCTCGGAGGGGGAATCGCATGGAGCAACCTAATGATTCCCCTGCCCATTGCCAAGCCAGGTTTCCGGGGGCCACGCGACGGGTGGAATTTGTCAATATTTGTTACCTGACCCCCCCCCTCGATAAGATTGATTCTCACGCGGCGCTTTGGCGTTCGCGCAGGGGCAGATGACCTCTCTGCTCGCGCAATCAGCTTTCGCTCGCGATGTAGGTCAGATCATACGTGTCAAAAGTGAACTTCTCACCGTCATAGGGCAGACGTGCCACGGCGTAACATTGGGTGCCAATCACTTCTAGACGAGTCGTGTCGTAGATCATCAGACAATAAATCACCCCGGGTGCCCCGCCGTATGAGTCCTCTTTTTTGGCGCGTTCCCGGATTTCTTTCCGCTGGGCCAGGTTGGGATCGGTGGTGCGAACGGCGATGTAGCGGGGCTTGGCCTCGGTGGCGGGAAGGTTCGCGACGGCGGCCTCGCCCCGGTCGTTGGCGACTGCAATTTGTTCGGGGGTCGATTGGTAGCGGCCGAGCAGGTAGCCGCGCATGTCGGCGACAAATTGAGAGGCGGTGGTGCAGCCGACCATAAGAATAGCCAGCCCGAGGCAAGGAGCCAGTGATGAAACGCGCATGGAGGAAAGGGTAGGGGGATTTGAAGAAAAAGACAACTGCTTCAAATTTGCCCAATTTTCGATGACCGTGCGTCGACAGGCGGCGAGAAAACGAGTTAAACCTCGGGAGTTCCCCATGCGTGAGGCCCCCTCAATGTTTCTGAAACCCGGTCGCCGTTGCTTTAGCTTTTTACCGAGAGCTTTGTTGTGCAGGCGGTTCCGTATCCCAACCGATCCGCTGCCGCCTGTTGCGGTTCTGCGCTCCCGCGCTCCACACCCTTCGGGAGGCCTTCGGCAGGCGGTCTCAAGGCCCCCCGGCCTTTCGGCTCTTCGCACCCGGCACAAAAATCTTCGCGGCGCCCCCTTTCTCTTTCTATGAAACAATGGGGTTTACTCGCAATCGATGAAGGGACCACCAGCACCCGGGCGGTGGTCTATGATGCTCACGCCCGGGTGCTGGCTTCGGCTCAGCAAGAAATCGCCCAGTTTTATCCGGAACCCGGCTGGGTGGAACAGGATGCCGAAGCCATTTGGGAGTCGGTGCTGGCGACCTGCCGGGAAGCGCTTTCGCGGAGTGGAATGGGCCCCGGTTCCTTGGCCGCCATTGGGATGACGAATCAAAGGGAATCGGTCGTCGTGTGGGATCGGCGCAGTGGGCGGGCGCTCCATCGGGTGATCGGCTGGCAGGATCGTCGGACCGCGCCTGGCCTGTTGCGGATGCGGGAGGCGGGGCATGAGCCGTTTGTCCAGCAAGCGACCGGGCTGGTGTTGGACGCTTATTTTTCTGCCAGCAAGATGGCCTGGTTGCTGAAGGAATCTCCGGAGCTGCGGAGCCGGGCTGAGCGGGGGGAGATTGCCATGGGGACGATGGAGAGTTGGTTAATTTACCGGCTCTCCAAAGGGGCGGCTCATCTCACGGATGTGAGCAATGCCAGTCGCACCATGCTGATGGATTTGGAGACGCGCGAATGGCGGGAGGATTTGCTCAGGCTGTTTGAAGTGCCGAAGGGGGTGCTGCCGACCATCGTGCCGAATGCGGGGCGGTTGGCGGAGGCGGATGCGGAATGGTTCGGCGAACCGGTGCCGATCTGCGGCTCGGCTGGGGACCAACAGGCGGCGCTTTTCGGCCAGCTTTGTGTGGAGCCAGGGCAGGTGAAATGCACCTATGGCACGGGCTGCTTTATGCTGATGCAGGTGGGGGCGGCTCCGGTGCGCAGCCGGAACCGGCTGTTGGCGACATTGGGGTGGCAATGGTCGGGGGGCGAAGTCTGTTATGCGTTGGAGGGGAGCGTGTTTACGGGGGGAGCGGCGATTCAATGGTTGCGGGACGGGTTGGGACTGATTCGGTCGGCTCCCGAGGTGAATCTTTTGGCGGCTCAAGTGGCGGACAGCGGCGGGGTGTTGCTCGTCCCGGCTTTTACGGGGTTGGGGGCGCCGCA
>CAZSPO010000286.1:0-4988 GCA_964608775.1 uncultured Chthoniobacterales bacterium
CGGCCCTGGGGCGCTTGATGCCTCTTATCTCGGCGTTCGACGGCAATCCCCACAGGGGGGGGAACGTCGGGCCCCATTCGACTACTCCCCTGCGTAATCTTCATTAGTTGGCTTCTCGGAACAGCCGCATCGAACTCGTTGATCGCCTTCGATCACTCGCTGCGACGTTCACCCAACTCGAAGCGCCACGGCTCCGAATCATGTCTGGATGGGTCATAAAAATAGCCCGGAAGAGCACCCAACGCTCGCGTTACCCTCATGAAGTGAACACAGATTGATGCTAAAGCAATCCCAACCAAGCGAATCGCCGTCCAAAAAAACTCAGGCAGACCGCTATTGAGAGAAATTTATGCTATCTTGGACTGACCCCTTGATCCATTACGTTGTGATATGTAACCGCCTGAACGACAAGGCCCTGCGCTCCTGCCCCCGCAGGCTGCCTCAGCCCCTCTGGCATCGGCTCCCAATCATTCTCATTCGAAATGGAGAAGCGCTGAGGGTGGCAGGGCCTCTGCCGAGAGAGCGATCACGCACCGGAAATTCCCGTGAAAGGAATGACGCTCGGCTGCTTCTGCTCCGGTTGGGGGCGAGGGACCTCCGGTTCCATCCTCCTGCTTTCGCCGACTGGCACTAGGGTTTGATCGGAAATGTAAATCTCCATTTCTTCTTCGTAATAACTTCGGGTTGCGATTTTCGAGAGAACCTCAAATTCCTCGAACAATTCCGAGGCGTCGAATTCCCCCTCAAAAGCCCCCGGCCAACCAAGCGCCCGCGCATGCTCGATCCGGGCTTGACCGGTCGGATGCGTGCTCAGCAGACTGCCCTCTTTCGATTCCATTTCCCGCAGAATCTCCTCGATCGTCTCTGGCTTCATTTCGTGCGCTTCCTGCAGATAACGGGTGCAAAGGTCGTCAGGCAGAGTCCGCTGCGTGTCGTAATTAGCCCTGATTTTGAACCACGCCCGTTGTAGCACGCTTCCCATCATTGTCATTTTCTGAGTGGTTTGTTCGAAGGTTTCCGCCCCCGCAAGCGCCACTTCGGAGTTGTCCGCGTCGAATTCCATCTGGCGCAAGGCGACGCAACTGATCGCGTGTCCGAGCAATGCCAGCCCTTTGAGCAAAAGCCGCGATATCCAAATCAGCCCGATTGGAATCACCGCAAGTCCGCGATACACCGCATCAATGTCGGCGTTATGCAAAAAGTCGTGGAGGGCATCGTCCCAGGCATCGCGCTCCCAAGCGACACGCGCGAGCCAATGATTAACGGAACGAATGAGAAAGGTTAGCCGCATGCCGAATCCTTGGCGAAAATGTCCGAATTCGTGTGCCAACACCCCGGCGAATTCCCGACCGCTGAGGATTGCCACAAGCGGCAACCCAATGCAGAGCACGAGTTCTCCGCGAATCATGCCGAGGGGACCCGAACGAAATCCGGCCGACGCATTCAACTCGGCGTCAAACTCAATTGCGACGGGTCGTGGGGCTTCCACCCGGTCGCAAATACGCCCAATAAAGCCAAACAACAGCGGCTGGCTGGCCTGGTTAAGTCGGGTCGCATGCCGCTGGCCAACGGGCGCGAAGATTGGTTTCACCAAGAAAAGGGTCAACATTGCGCCCCCTATCCCGATGGCTATGAGAAACAGCCACCAGAAAAACCCCAATCTACGGCCTGCGCCTTTGTATTCGATTTGCGGAAGAATCTCGGAGAAATAATACCAAGTTCCCCAGGCGGAAGCCGCCACCAGCGCCAGATAGATCATGGGCAGAAAGACTATTGCCAAGGCGGTCGGCAGCATGCTGACCCAATAAGAGGTGGGCGGTTTGCGGCTAGGGAGTGCACCAGGAAAAACCGAGTCGAGCCAGGCGACTTGCTCCGGTTCCAATCCAACTTCAGAACGAGATGAGCGAAGATTCGTCATGCCGACCGGTTTTATGAACCATTGGGACGAATGAGGGAATAGAAATGTCACCGTTTCAAAATGGGTGCATGCATGCCTCAATCCGCGCTGCACGAGAATGCCCGCACCTCGGCAGAGTTAGCAGTTATCACTCTGGGATTTATTTCGGAGAGGCAACCTTGGGCGGCTCCGTTATCGCGAAGAGGTATTGATTGATTGGGCTTTCGACGTATCCGTAACGCAATGCCCGGGTGCGAAGCAGGTAGGTGCCTGGGGCGAGGCGGATGGGCATGTGGTAAAGCCGCCAGGGCCGGGAGGCATCGGCATAGGGATTGGCTGGCCAGCAGATACTAACATCGATCGGGCCTGTATCCGGTGCCCAACCGGGACCGGGTAGAGCGGCGGCATCCAGCGGTTCCAATTGGTAGGCTTGCGAAGCTCCGTGCGTGGGACAAGCCAACTGGAGAAGCGCGGGCCCTGGAACGCTCTCACCGGACTGAATGGGCTGACGACCATTCGTGCCCGGCCCAAGGATAATCGGACGCGGGGCGGTGGTCATCGGGGCTCTCTCTTGCACCGTTTGGAACATGCGAAGTTGCTCTTCCGATAGATCGCGGAAAGGTTCGAAGTCCCGTTCAAACTCCCGTTGCAACACTCGGAAGGCGGTCAGGCGTTCTTTATGTTCGGGGAGGCGAGCCAGGTTGTTCGTTTCCCAAGGATCGGTGGTCCGGTCGTAAAGTTCTTCAGAAGGAGGTAAGGAAAAAAAGATCTCTTCCTGCTGGGCGTTCAATTCGCCAGCGGCATGCAGGCGATAGAGATCCTGCATGGCGGGATGGACGTTGCGGTATTGCTCCCAGGGATACGCCTCTTGCCAGGGGAAACTATTTTGGATGTAGGTATATTGGTGATCCCGAACGCTTCGAAGGCGACCATTGCCTTCTCCCATTCGATCGCGGCAAGCGTAGCTGTAAGCGGGACGTGTTGCGTGCGGTCCGGCGACGATTTGGCCGTGAAAATGGGCGGGAACCTCCAGACCGGCGAGGGAGAAGAGAGTCGGAGCCAAATCAATGTTAGAGACGATCCCCGGCTCGTTGCTCCCAGTGGGAATCAAGCGGGGATGCCGAATAACGAGTGGTAGATGAAGCCCCCGGCTGTATAACATCCTCTTGGATCGGGGCAGACCCTCGCCATGATCGGCCCATAGGAGAACAATGGTTTCATCAAGGAGTCCGTCCTCCTCAAGACCGGCGATGAGGCGACCGAGTTCACGGTCGTTCTTTTCTAAATTATCATATTGCCGGGCGATGGTCGCCCGAATGGCAGGCGTGTCGGGAAAGTAGGGGGGGACGACGACAGCCCTCGGGTCGGTGCGGGGGGTGAGACGGTCGGCTCTTGGCCACATGCCGCTTTCGTGAGTCGCATCGAGGTTGTAAAAGGCAAAGAAAGGGGCTCCGTCCGGACGGCGACGCCAGAGTGGCTCGGGGATTTCTCCTTCCGAGCCGTCCTCGGTATTAGTCCGCATCGGGGGGGCCACCAGGTCGAATGCGGTGAGAGGAAAGTCCTGAATCTTCGGCATGAACTGGAAGTCCGCTTTGCCTTGGGCTGTGCAAAAGTATCCTGCCGCACGCAGGTATTCAGTGAAACACTTGGCGTAAGGCGGCGGGACGGCGACATACGGCGTCGCCATTTCGGGCAGCACTGTATTGGTGTGGGTGGTCCGCATATTCTGACAGTGAATCGCGGTGGGATACATCCCGGTGAAGACGCTGCTCCGGCTCGGCGCACAAATGGGTGAGTTCCCAAAGCATTGATCAAACCGGCAGCCCTCCGATGCCAGACGATCAAAGACAGGGGTCCGGGCCAATGGATCGCCGTAAGCGCCGAACCGGGGGGTGGTATCTTCGTAGCAAACAAAAAGGATGTGGGGATGGGGCATGGCAGGGAGTTTGGTAGGCTCACAAATGGGGGATCCCTACGTTGCATGGTCAGTTAGCGGTTGGCAATGCTTGATGAGCCACGACGGGCCAACATCTCCCTCGATCGACTGCCTTGGCAGCAGAGACGTTTTGGGGACGCCCCAAAAAGGCCTTCACCGGTGGGATCAAGAGACGCGAGCCAGTCCGATGCGAAAGTGAGTGGGGCGGTGGACAGGTCATTCCAGAGGCGGGCCTCAAGGTAGTGCTCGATTTTGGGAAGGTAAAAGTAAGGGCCGATCCCTTGGCGGAGAGCTTCGGCGGCGTTGTGGAAAAAGGAGATCCCGAAGTCGACGAGGCTGCCGGAGAGCGGTTGGCCATCGAGAAGCAGATGGCGTTCGGGCAAATGCCAGCCGCGGGGGCGGACGACTAGCGTCGCAGTGGTATCGTTGAGTTGGTAACGTTTTCCGTCGGGATTTTCCCCGGCGTCGTAGTGGGCTTGGACCTCGGCACGGCTGGCGAGCAGCGCGGTGCGGCGGGGGGCGAATTGGCGGTGGAGCTCAACGAGGAAGTCGACGGCCTGGGGTGTGAACCGCTCGGTGAGCCGGGGATGATCGTGGGTGAAGCGGAGTTCTCCAAGGGAGCGGGCGTGCGGCATGAGGAAGAGATGGTTTAGTCGGAAACGATACCGGCCATGGGAAAGACTGATGAACAAATGTGGAAAAGCAGTGAAATTTTGTTAACGAATGAAATAAATTGCTGACTGGCGAAAATAAATAAAACGGCTTTTTCTCCCCTATGCCCCATGCCCATGCTTATTTGTCGCCTATGGAAGAACCCGCCATCCCGCGTCGTCGTGGTCGTGCCCGCACCCGCCAAGAGATCGGCACCGTCGCGTTGCCACCGTTCGACGTGGGTTTCCGGCATAGCGATACCGATGTCGATCGCGCCGCCCTCACCTTGACCACCGGCAAAGACGGTGCCTGCCACGATAGCAAGCGAAAGAACAATTAGCATGATTCGTTTCATAAACACTCCTCCGTGTTTGGATTTTGATTTATTGTGGAACGGCAGAACCCGCCCCGCTACAGGAATGATCTTCCATCCACTGCACTAATCCACACTGCCGGGGGGAGGTCGAGCCTGGGTAGCACAAATATGACTATGGATTTGTCTTA
>CAZSPO010000287.1:0-4982 GCA_964608775.1 uncultured Chthoniobacterales bacterium
GGCCTCCACCCGCACTTCGACGCTATGTATGACTGAAAGCACCCTCCGCATTCAAGCTGAGGAGCAGCCCGCCTGCGTGAAACGCATGCTTGAAGGTTTGGGTTCGATCAAGGACAGCGAGGGCACCCGATTCGCTTAGGCGAGAGATCAGGTGAGCGTCTGAATATAGCCGATTCAATCCATTACCAAGCCAATGAATGTTCATACGAAACCCAATGTTGTATTTATCTATGCGGATGACCTCGGATACGGAGATGTGGGATGTTACGGTGCCGGGAAGGTGCGCACGCCGAACATCGATCAGTTGGTGGTCAAGGGCCGTTCCAAGTCGGCTTTGACTCCTTTTATGGAATGGCCAAACTAGTGACGGTGGTTGTGTCATGGACGGCTGTCTTCACCCTGGTGCGTGTGTTGCCACAGGCGATGCGGCTGCCGGGCAATGCGAAGCTCAATGAGCAATTGCTTGCCGAAATTGAGGAGTGCAAGTCAGCGGAGAGCCGACTCAATCGGCGTAGTGAATTTTCTGTTTTGTCACGATAGAAATCGCGGCTGAAATTTAGACTGACGTGAAGGGAGACGCTAACAGAACCGACGGGCTTCCCCCCGCCACATGCGAGGTCACCGCGCCCCACGCAAATCGAGCCAGGCGATTTCTTCCGGGGTCAGATGCACCGCTAGACATTCAAGGGAACTGCGGGTCTCCGCGATGGTGCGCGGACCGAACAGGGCGAAGGTCGGGAACGGTTGGGCCAGCACGTAAGCGGCTGCGATGGCGATCGGGGTGGTCTTCTTTTCTTTGGCCAGTTGAATTGCCCGTTCGCGCCGTTCGAAATTCTCTTTTGAATACCAACAGCGAACCAACTCCGCATCCCCTCGCTTGTCCGGTCCGGCTCGCTCGGTAAAGAATCCACGGGCCTGGCTCGACCAAGGGAAGAGGACCAATTGTTGTTCCGTAAGCCATTCCCGGGCCGCATCTTCACTGGCCGAAAGGCAGTCGGCCCAGACCGGGGAAACCATGCGTGCGAGCGAAAAGTTGTTGGAAAGCGCTGTAAACCCCTGTTTGCCCGTCTGCGCGGCGTAAGCATTGGCTTCCGCGATCCGTTCGATCGACCAGTTTGAACCGCCGAACACCCGAATTTTTCCTTCCTTCACAAAGCGGTCGAGGAGGTCAACGAAAACGCTGGCAGGCAGAGCGAGATTGTCGCGGTGCAGAAAGTAAATATCTACATAATCGGTTTGTAGCCGATCCAGCGTTTCGTCCAGCTGGGTTTCAATCGCTTCGGGGTGGCAATGGGGAGTGTGCCCTCCTTTGGCGATCACCACCACCTCTTCTCGGACGCCCCGATGCCGCATCCACCAGCCCAAAAGTCGTTCCATCAAGCCCCCGGCATACAACCAAGCGGTATCGAAGGCGTTGCCGCCCCGAGCGAAGTAATCATCCCAAACCGCCGCTGCGTGCGGCATGGTTCGTTGGTTGTCGCACCCCATCACGAGGCGGGCGATCGGCTTTTGCACGCCCGCTATTTTCCCAACCTGCATCGGGGCATCGGAACGTCGGACTAGCGGCCGTCCGGTATGGGTCCGGGTAAAACTCTCCGGCTTTTCTGATTCATACCGGAGCCCAACGCTCTCGCGCCATTCATCAAGGACCGCCATGTTTCCCAACGTGTCATCCGGGGTGCAGACCGCACATTCTTTCAGACCGGCAGCTACCGCCTCGGCGACGGTATCGGCTTCGTAAGCATAAATCCCGCGGTCTGGGCTAATCACGACGGTTTCCATCTTGCCATCACGATGGAGGCGGATCTCTGTCGGGGACGCTTCGCGGGCGATGACGAAGGGGGAGGGGATTTCGATCCAGCCTTTCGAACCGAAAATCCGCACCTCATTCCGCAGGGTAAGCCCCACGCCACAGGCGACTTGCGCTAGCAGACCATTGGGAAAACGAAGAACGGCGGCGGTCAACTCGTCTACCCCGGTCTCGGGATGCAACCGACCGACAGCCTCGACTTGTTTGGGATTTGCAAAGGGCATCCCTGACAGCGCGCCGGCAATCAGGCGGGCATAGGAAACCGGGTAACCGCCCACATCCAGAATGCCGCCTCCGCCGAGGGCGTTGGACCAGAGTCGGCTCTCGGGGTTGGGCGAGGAGCGGAAGGAAAATTCGGCCTGTACCATGCCGATTTCGCCGATGGCCCCTTCGCGGAGCAGCTCTAGCAGGCGAGCGGTCTGCGGATGGCAGCGATACATCCAGGCTTCCATGAGGAGCACCCCGTGTTCGCGGGCGGCTTCGATGGCGACCATGGCTTCGGCTTTGTTCAAGCCGATCGGCTTTTCGATCAGGAGATGTTTGCCAGCCTCGGCTGTGCGGACAGCCCATTCGACATGCATCGGGTGCGGGGTGGCGATGTAAACGGCGTCCACCTCTGGATCTGCCAGGAGGGCCTCATACGAACCATGAGCGTGGGCTTCGGGGCAGTCGACTTCGGTGAGGAATGTTCTGGCTCGGTCCGCATCCCGGCTGCCCGCCGCTGAGAGGAGCCCGTGGTGCGAGCTGCGGACGCCGAGGGCGAATTGTTTGGCAATCCGGCCAGGGCCGAGAATGCCCCAGCGCAAGGGAGGGAAGGAATCAGGCATCAAGGAAGGATGTTTCGCTACAGAGCGGATGACAGGCAAGCAGGAAATGGGCGGGCAGAATCGTTTGCCAAAGCAGAATGATCGAGCCCCCAGCCATCGGCAACCCCGAGGTTAACTTTTAAGCATGATCACGGCGCTCGGCGACGCACGTGGCACGGTCATCGCGTTCGATCCTAAGAGAAGAGCAGGGAGAATGCGCACACCTCCTTTGGCAAAAATGCTTTACATTCCAAGGTAATGGCTTCCCCTCTCTTCAGCCCCTTTCCCATGAGAGAGTATTAATATCCCCCAAACATCGGGGGGCAACTAATCAGGCGCGCCTTCTGCGACCCGCTAAGAGCAGGGCAGCGGCTCCGAGCAGCATCACCGAAGTGGTTGGTTCGGGCACGGTGATCAAGATGTTATCGACACCCAAGCCACTTGTATCAGAGCCATTCTGTCGGGAAGCAACAAAGGCCCAGGCCTCGCTGGCTCCTTCCAAAGTGCTGGCACCGGCAGTGGGGTTAAACGAGGCGGTGGCGAGGGAAGCCACCGTGTTGCCCCCGGTCAAACCATCACTACCCCAGTCTCTCACTAACATATCATTCACAGTCCAAGTGTCTGTCCCGTCGAAAGCGAGGTCGAACGATGCTTGATACCAATTATTATCGTCAAAGGCAAAACTGACGGTATCGCCGGGGCCACCCGTGAAGGGGGTGAGGGTGCCGCTTGTCGTGTGGCTGTAACCGAGCTGAATCGTGCTCATAGGGCCTCCATAAAGCCCGAGCATCAGACGGTAATCCGCATTGCCACTAAAAAAATTACCTCCTTCGAGCCCACCTGCACCTGCCGTAGCAGTCGTGCCAGTGTCCGGATCTCCCACCCCCCAACCCGTGGAGGCGATGATAGAGTTGTTTCCTGCTGACGCGCCCGTCTTCACATAAAAACTGAAAGATGTCTCATCCTCAAAATCAAATGAGTTCCGACTTCGTTGCATGCTTTGCCTAGCGGCTCCCGTCGGGTTTTCAATCCATCGGCTGTTGCCGACGCCGCCGGTGGCTGCGACATGGGAATCGATATTGGAATTCGTGCCACCCGAGGCATTGCCAAGTGCAGCCGCCGTGCCGAATTGGGCACCGGCAGTTCCGGTGTAAGTGCCGACGGTCACTGAATCGAAGTTATTTTCAAAAATGATCGTCTGACCCGGCGCGGTGGCAGCGGCGGCAGTCACAAGGGCGAGAACAGAGGGGAGAGCGAGGATTTTCATAAGATAAGCGGGGTTGGGTTGCAGAGGAAAATAAGTATTGACGCGCCGCTATCAACGCCGGAAATATGGATACGTATCCATGTCCGCCGTCACCCTTGCCCAAGTCGCCCGTGCCGCTCAAGTCGGTTACGGCACCGCTTCCCGCGCCATGGCGGGTCATCGGCAAGTCGCTGCTCGCACTCGCCAAAAGGTGTTGGCCGCCGCCAAACAACTTGGTTACATTCCTGACAACGTCTCGCGCCGTCTCGTGGCCAGACGGTGGCAGACGGGGGCGACCCCACGTTTGGAGCGAGGGGCCATGGCCTTGCTCTCGTGTGAGCCACTAGCCTCCCATCACATCACACCTGCCGCAGAAGCGGCGACCGCTTGCGGCTACCGCCTCGAGTGCCATGAAGTGAGGGACGAAGCCAGGATTCATCGGGTTTTGCGCGAGCTGCATGCTCGGGGGTGCGAAGGAATTCTTATCCGAAGCAGTCAAGGCCGGTTTCCCGCCATTGCATCGCATCGCTTCGCTTCTTTCCGCGTGTTGCTCGTCAGCCGTCACCCGCGTTACGTCGACTTTGATAGTATCGGTTGTGATGCGACGACGGCGATTTTTTTAGCTTATGCGAAACTAACTGAGCTGGGGGCTAGAAGGATCGGATTTTGGGTGGAAGACGAACGGGGGGAGGCGCATCCCAGGCGCGCGATCGGTGCTCTGTTGGCGTTGCGACATGCCCACTCAGCAGGTGGGGCAAAGGTTTTCTTTAAAACGAACGGCGACTTCTCCCTCTTGGATGGGGAACTCTTGGAATGGATCGAGAAATCTCATCTCGATGCGCTCGTTGTCCCTTACTCTGGGCATGCCAGAATTTTGCAACCAACGCTGCCCCGGCCGCTCTCTCTGGTGGCGCTCTCGGGTCGAGCCCCAGCTATTTGCGGGGATGTCGGCTTCGATTTTGGCGATCTTGTGGCAGCGGCAGCGCATCGGCTGGCGGAATTTCTCATTTCGGAACGCGTGGCCACCCGCCCGACGGCGACGCTTTTAGAACCCGCTTGGAACCCCCCGCCGAGTGAGCCCGGACAAAACAAAGCTTGAAACCGAAGCGGCCACCTGCGC
>CAZSPO010000288.1:0-4963 GCA_964608775.1 uncultured Chthoniobacterales bacterium
GCCGCCCTCGCAGAAGCCGGAGCGATTCCACCGCGATCGTCCGACCGCCATCGGTCGTGCGCGCCACGAGTTGCCCGGTGTCGAGCGCGAATCCTTCTGCCGTCCAACCAAGCAAATCGATCCGCAGCTCCCCGGTCAGATCTTCCGGCCATCCGCCCGCGACCAGCCCCGCCGGGTCCGCCTCGCCTGTCATCCCCCAACGGACTTCCCGCAGCCAGTTCTGAGCCGCAGTCAGCTCTTCGATGCGCAGTTGATTTTCCCATCGCAACCGGCCCTTTTCCAAAAACCACCGAAAATCTAACGCCCCTTTCCCGGCGAGATCCGGAAGATGGGCAAGCGGAGCCCAAAGGGTCAGATCATCGGATGCCACGTTCATTTCCCCCTCGGCCTCCCAACCGTCCCAACGCAGCCAATCCCCGGTCCACTCCGCTCTTGCCGTGCTGGTGACACGGTTGCCGCCTGCATCAAGGAGAAACGGTTCGAGCCGCATCCTTCCCTTCTCTAGGCGGAGGGTGAAGGTGCCTTGCACCGGCTTCGGCAGCATGGGCGGGTCGGCAATGGCTTGCAGATGCACCCGGCCATCCCACTCTTGCGGGACGCCGTTGGTGCCGGCGAAATGCAGGGTCATCACCGAAATCCGGGCCGAACGCCCCATCCCCCCCACGGCCTCTGGGAAAAGAGCCGGGAGCCCAATCTCCGAGGCCTCCGCCTGCACAAGGAACGCGAGCTGCCGGGCGTGCGCAAATAACCCGATAAAGAGCCGGACCTCGCCTCCCCCGATTTTCCACCGAGACTCCGTCGTGAGCTGATTCCGGGCAGTCAGATGATGGTCAAGTCGCCATGCTTCCAAAACCACCTCGGGCGCGATCTGAAGTTGGCGGAGGGCGACGGCTCCCGGTTCCTGCGCGGTTTCGGCTTTGACAGGGGGCAGGCGGGTGCCATTGGGCAAGGTCAATTCGGTCCAGGCCAGCACGCCAGGGCGGTTGGGATCGAGCACGAGCCGGAAATCTTTGACCACCAGCGCTCCATCCCGAGTGAGCACGTTGAGATTGATCGGCTCCAAGACCATGCGTTCGGGAATCGGGAGGGCGGGGAAAGAGAACGGCTCCTCATTGGTTGGCTCCTCCTCTGGCACCGGTGGCAGAAGCGTGGTATCGACCACCGCGTCTAGCTCACGCACCGTGAGTGAACGCAGCGCCGTCGGCCAATTCTGGCGGACCAATTTCCAGAACTGATATTCTAGGCTGATTTCTTCCGCTGTAACCGAGCGGAGCGGTTGCGATGCCTCGACTGCTTCGACCCGCACATCGTGCAAGGAGAGGGACGTAAAAAGCGTCCCTTCGACTCGTAAGCTGACCTGCAACCCTTGGGCTGCCGCGACCCGGACGGCAGCTTCACGAATGGCCAGATGCAGGAGCGGCCGATGGAAGAGAGCTATCCCCACAACCAATAGCAACCCGGCCACCCCGATCCGAAACAGCCATTTTCGGCGGTGCTTAGGTGGGGCGGGCTCGGTTTTTGGAGCGGGCTCGGCGTCGGGACTCATGCGGAGAAGTAAACCGCTATCCCGCTCATCCCGGGGGCCAGGCCAAGGGACGTCCCGCCAGCAGGTGGACGTGCAAATGCGGCACCGTCTCGCCGCCGTGCGGGCCGTGGTTGATGACGAGGCGGTAACCGGTTTGATCAACCCCCAACTGCCGGGCCACCTCCGCCGCCCCAAGCAGAAGGGCTCCCAACAAGGCTTGATCCTCGGGTTGCGCGGCTCCCACCCGGGCGATCGCCTTTTTCGGAATGACCAAGACGTGCACCGGAGCCTTGGGGGCAATATCCCGAAAAGCGAGCCACTCCCCGGTTTCTGCCACCACCTCGGCAGGGATTTCTCGGGTGATGATTTTTTCGAAGATTGTCATAAACGAAGCCGGGGAAAACCGGAATCAGGTCACGCAATAGGTGACGTTAGACCGTTCCAAAGCCAACATGCGAAGATCCAGAAAACCAAGGATTTCCGCGCGTAGCCGCTGGCAGTCACCGCACCAGACCTTGGAGGAGGTCAACCGTTTGGCGCAAGCATGAACGCCTGTGAACCGGAACTCGTCCGCTCCCGTGCGCCCCGCTTCCTCCAGGGTGGCTTGGAGGAGTTGGAAAAAAACCAGTTCAAACCCCGTATCAGCGTCAATCGCCAGGCTGAACAAATTGATTTCGACCGGAGGTGGGACCGGGGCAAATTGTTTGGCGACTTCGGCGTATCCGATGGTTTCGAGGACGGATTTGACCGCTGTTTCCAACCGCTGAATGCCGACCACCCGGAGGTCGAGATGCTCGGCGAAATAGGTGGCCACACTTTCGGTGACATGATCGGCCAGCCACCATTTGTCGTAGCCAGCCCGTTCTGCCGCGCGGGTGAGGGAACGATGGAGCCAACGACGTTCGAAGAGCACCAGGCGACCGCCTTGGAACTCCACAAGCATTTCCTGTTCGTGCAGAGCAATCATGAGGTCCGGGGGGGGGGAGGGGGGGCAACCCCGTTGGCCGGAAATAATTCAGCCTGCTGCGCATCGCGCCGGGGCCGTTTTTCGAGCGACTGAATTTCATCGATGAATTCGCCAATGTCCTCAAACCGCCGGTAAACCGACGCATACCGCACGTAAGCCACCGGATCGATCTCGTGTAACTTGTGCATCACCAGCCCGCCGACGACCTGCGAGCTTACCTCCCGACCATACTCCCCTTCCAACGCCGCGATGATCTCTTCTACCCCCGCTTCGATGGTGCTCAGACTCACTGGTCGTTTCTCACAAGCTTTCATCATGCCTGAACTCAATTTGTGCCGGTCAAACGGTTCATGCCGTCCGTCCCGCTTAATCACCCGCAAATCCGCCCGCTCAATCTCTTCGTATGTGGTGAACCGATGCTCGCATCCCAGGCACACCCGTCTTCTTCGAATCGAGAGGCCGTCTTTTGACTGCCGCGAATCGATGACTTTGTCCTCCAGAAATCCGCATTTGGGACAACGCATATCGCGACGCAACTCCGCGTTTAATACCACAACATCTTGTGGGGTCAAAACAAAGCGGCACAACGGCTCGATTTATTTAAAAAATTTCTGCCTTCGTCCGCTGCGGCATCGACTTTTCTTCCCTTGCCTGTTATCTCCCTCGCCATGAATGCGTTCGACGTCGATCGCGAATCGAAGGCCCTCCGCTGGAGAATGATTCGTAAGACAGGCTGGTTGCTAATTTTCACGACTCTCTTTTGTGTCGCTCTCTATCTGGTCACGACCCGGCTCGCCTCCCTGCTCGAATTTGCATTCGACTCCGCCCCCACAAAGGAAGCGGTGGCCACCGTTCCGTCCGCCTCCCCCCCGCGATCGCCAAGTGCCCCCTCTTCTCCCAGGCCTCTCTCCGCGACACCCCTTGGTCCCCCCGCTCCCTTGCATTCGCCGCCCCCGTTATGATTTGTCCGGCTCCCCAGGACAAGCGTTCGACAACGGGCCACCATCGATTAGAATCCCCTCATGGAAAAACGCACCTGGACCCAGACCCTTCGGAAGCTCTACGAAAAAGCCAACACCCGTTATGCAGCAGGAGACCACGAATTGGGTGGCTATTTTGATTCCGATGAAATCGGGTTCCTCAACAGCGTTGGGCTCAAGCCCATTCACCTCTATGACTACGCGGAAGATTTTCAGAAGCACGGAGAGCCCGACTGGGAGACAGCCCTGCTGATCATGGCAGCGAGACGGGATTATTTTCTCTATGAAATGCACGGGCAACTGGCGAATAGCGAACGCACCTCGGAGAGTCTGCCGCCGAAGACCGAAGAGATGGAGGGGATTGTCTGGCTGCCCCGGCTGATTGCCAAAGCCCGTAGCTTCCTGGAAGGGGCATTGGCTCAGGAGGTGATGTATGGCTGTGGGGGCGACCGGCGATTCTTTAAAGAGCACGATGTGCATCCAGCCGACTTCCTGCGCGCTGTCTGGGGGGCGAGGGGGGATGACGCCAAGGTGCTGGCCTTCGTTCGCTCATGTGAGCCTTGATTTCCCTTTATTCCCATTTCCCCTCACTTTTCCTCAACATTCCCTTAACAACCGCCCATGGGTCGCCAGTGGTTACACGCTAAACGGGCCGTCGCCTCGCTAAAAAAGTCGCAGGCGACCGGAAAAATCGTCAAAGAAATCGCGGTCGCTGCCAAGTTGAGCGGCCCCGATCCCGGCACGAACCCGCGACTGTTCGCTGCCCTGGAAAAGGCCCGCCGCGAAAGCGTCACGAAAGATGCCATCGATCGTGCAATCAAGAAAGGAGCAGGCTTGGGAGAAGAAAAGCTGACCATGGAACTGGTGGTCTTCGAAGGGTATACCCCACACAAAGTGCCGGTCATCGTGGAGGCCCTCACCGACAACCCCAATCGCACGACACCTGAGGTCCGGATTCTTTTTCGCAGCGGGCAACTCGGCGGAGCTGGCAGCAACAAATTCCTGTTTGACCATGTCGGATTGGTAGAGGCGTGGCATTCCGACCCGGCGATCGACTTCGAAGAAGCCGCGATCGAAGCCGGGGCCGACGAGGTCACCCCGCTTTCCCACGAAGAGAATGACGATATTCCCGCCGACGCCCACGGGGCGAGGTTCATCGCGGGACGTCAAGCGGTGCATGAGGTCTCGGTCTGGCTCGGAGCGCACGGTTGGCAGGTGGTCACCAGTGAGCTCGGGTATCTCCCCAAACAGTTTCCCGACCTTGACGAAGCGCAACGGATGGAGGTGGGCGAATTCCTGCAGGTCGTGGCGAAAATGGAAATAGGCCAGGGGCAGGGCGATGGCGCAGTAGATGGCCCAGGGGTGGAGCCCCCAATGGAAGAAGGTGAAGCGCATGGCCTCGCGCCGCGCGGCATCGGTGGCGCCTTCGCCCATGGGAGGTGATACGAAGTGCTGCAGGGGTTCGGCCACGCCGAAAAAGACGATGCCGAT